>NZ_JBRIKK010000021.1:0-39432 GCF_052976705.1 Staphylococcus sp. MSU001 | reverse complement strand
TAATTTCTATATTATTTCAATAGAAATTGTCTTTATTTACTTATCCTAGAACTTTATGTCCCAGCCTCTATATTAGTAGTTAGTCAGTGATAAAGATGAAATTAGGTGTTATGTTGACTTTTTGAATAAAACATTCTGTTCAATTTCATTAATTAATAGTCAAAATAATATAGTTTTTAATTCGATATTTAACTTAATGCTCATGATAACATCGAAATATTGCTATTTATCATCTAGACTTACAGAAATAATTTCTTGAGTCAGTGGATGAGTAAATTCAATTTGATGACTATTTAGCTCTAATTGTCGTAATGTTGAAGTTCCATAAAGTGGATCCCCAATAACTGGATGGCCAATCTCAGCAAGGTGCACACGAATTTGGTGTGTTCGACCTGTATCTAATTTAATGTCCAGTTGACATACACCCTCTTTAATCATTTTAGAGTCAATAATGTGAGTGATTGCACGTTGACCTGTGTTGGAAATTCTTCGTTTGTTTGAATGAAATTTATCTTTACCAATAGGCATATCTATCGTTTGTGGTTTAATAGGTAACAACGCTTTTACATTTGCTTTATATATACGCGTAATTTCATTATATTCTAACATTCGGTCTAAGATTTTTTTCATAAGCGGATTCTTAGCAACTATCAATAAACCTACTGTTTCTTGATCTAATCGATGTATGGGCTCAACATATTCACTATCAACAGTGTAAATCACATGGTTCATAAGTGTGTTGCTCTCTTTTAAATCATTGGGATGCGTTTTAACACCCTTTGGTTTCATGACAATGGCCAAGTCATCATCCTCGTAATAAATTTGAGCATATCGATAACTTGGTAAATAGTTACTTACTTCATTAGGTGTTGGTATCTCAACATAATCACCGGTTTTAACATTATTTAATAATGTACCGTACTCTTCATTAATTAAGATTTCTTTAGACATATTCAGTTGATGTAAGTCCTTTTTAGGTAATTTTAAATATTGAAAAATCTCTCTCAATGTATAATCGTTAAATTGTTTAGGTATTGTAAATTTCATTTTTTCCTCCTATAAATTCAGTTCTATCATATCATATATTTGTGCGACTCTATAACTTGTTTTATTTTGAAAGTTTTAATAACATCGGCATTGTGAGTTTTTAAAAATAAAGAATGAGTTGTATAATAATGATAAAATGTTAAATTTGAGGGGATATAATGGAGAAACCAACTAGACTTGCATTACTTAAGGAAATAGCCGAATTTCTAAATGAAGAAACTGAAATATATAGCATGATGCAAGGGGCTTTGCGTTTACTTATAAATGGGAGCGACTTTTCAACTGGTTGGATTTTCTATATTGATGAAGAGGGGCACCATGATTTAGTTTCCTCTGTAGATTTACCTGAAGCTTTATCTAAAAACTCTTGTTACTATTTGACAAATGGTTCTTGCTGGTGTGTGCAAGCATATCAAAATCATAAATTAACTAAAGCTTCTAATATAATAAATTGTTCTAGAATCAATTTAGCTAATCATGCTTATGATAAAGAAACGAATCATATTACTCACCATGCTACTGTTCCATTGCAGTCTGGGAGTGAAAGATTCGGTTTGCTTAACGTAGCATCTCCCAACAAAGAACATTATAGTGAAGAAGACTTAGAACTATTAGAATCTGTAGCATTTCAAATTGGTTCAGCTATAAAGAGAATTCAGCTAACTAATAAAGAAAAAGAAAATGCCAAAATTAATGAACGTAATCGACTAGCTAGAGACTTACATGATTCAGTAAATCAAATGTTATTTTCTTTAAAATTAACGGCTCACGCTGCAAAAGGGATAACTACTGACGAGCAAGCGCAAAAGGCTTTTAAGACTATTGAGGAAACAAGTCAAAATGCAGTAAATGAAATGAGAGCACTGATTTGGCAACTAAAACCAGTTGGATTAGAACAAGGCTTAATCCATGCATTACACTATTATAGTAAAATGTTAGGACTAGATTTGAAAGTGACTATTAATGGACTAATAGATTTATCTAATGATATCGAAGAAAATGTATACAGAATTATTCAGGAAGCAATGAATAATGTTATTAAGCACGCTAAAACCAACAAAGTTTATCTTGATTTATCACAAAATGTTGAATATCTTGAGATAGATATTA
This sequence comes from Staphylococcus sp. MSU001, assembly GCF_052976705.1. Lineage (NCBI taxonomy): Bacteria > Bacillati > Bacillota > Bacilli > Caryophanales > Staphylococcaceae > Staphylococcus > Staphylococcus sp. MSU001. Next base: position 37,275 of record NZ_JBRIKK010000021.1, on the reverse strand, counting down.
GAGATAACGGTCAAGGTTTTGACACGCAATCAATTAATACGTTTTTATTTAATGGTTTAAAAAACATAAAGCAACGTACACAGTATTTGAACGGTAAAGTTACTATAGAATCAAAAATAAATCATGGCACTCGGATTTATATTAAAATTCCATTGAAATTAAAGGAGCATCCTTATGCATAAAGTCATTCTCGTCGATGATCACTATATTGTAAGGCAAGGTTTAGAATTTTTATTATCAACTGTAGATGATTTATCAGTTTTAAAGGGTTTTAAAGATGGTGCAACATTTTTATCTTATTTAAAAAACAATGAAAGACCGGACATCGTGCTTCTAGACTTAGTAATGCCAGAGATGAATGGTATAGAAATTACTGAAATACTCAAACAACAATATCCTGAAATCAAAGTATTAGTACTTACGAGCTATGTAGATGATGAACATGTTATTTCAGCTATTGATAAAGGAGCTGATGGGTATGAAATGAAAGATGTTGAACCTCAAAAGTTAATTGAGACAATTCATAAAGTTTTGCAAGGTGAACGTATCATACATCCTCAAGCTAAAAGCGTGATTAAGGCCGTATCAAAAAAACCACATTATACGAATAAGTTATCTAAACGTGAAAAAGAAGTACTTAAAGAAATGGTTAAAGGTAAAACAAATAAAGAAATTGCAACAGCATTGTTTGTATCAGAAAAGACAGTAAAAACACATGTGAGTCATATTTTTAGCAAACTAGAAGTCTCCGATAGAACTCAAGCCGCTATTTATGCAATGGAAAATAAATTGATTTAAAAATTATTTTAATTTTTATGAATGTAATTGTGTTAAGTTGAGTTTTTAGCCAATAACACTTACAGCAATTATAATTCTGCTTGTAGATTAATATTACTGTCTAATTATTTTGATAATTATGCCTATTATAAAAATAGACTCAAAAACGTATTTACTCTTTTATTTTTATTGAAAATATATTAAGATGTAATTTGTGTTTCAAGAAATGTGTATTATTGCAATTTCTTGTGTCCGGATAAAATATTTCCAATGAGAAAGGTAGATAAATAGAATGGATAGACAGAGTTTCACAGATTTAATTCAAACAAAATTTAAGATGGTCCGTATAGAAGCAGGCTATACTCAAGATACAATGGCACAAACCATTGGACTTTCCAAGAAAACATTGGTTCAAATTGAAAAAGAAAGAGTTCTACCAAACTGGACTACATGCGTATCAATTTGTGCTTTATTCAGAGATTCAGATGTATTAAATAGTACATTCGGTTGTGACCCGCTTGAAATCGTACAAACAATTTCTAGAAACCATTGTGCTTATCCAAATCACTCAACAACAAGTGATATTTACTGGAATACTATTGATACACGTAATGGTTTCATTTTACAAAGTAATAAAGTAAGTAACATTTATCGTGTTCTTAATAATGAAAAACAACCGATCTTTGGCACTTCAAAAATGAGAGAAGCTGAAACTTACTTCAATAGAAATGCTAAAGAAGAATTAATACACGTATAGACATAAATACATAAGTGATAGAAGAATCATTTTATGATTGAATCACTTTGATCTTAATATCATAAAAAATTCAGGAGCATAAGTGTTAGACGATGAGACAACTTTTTGGTTTCATCGTTTTTTTATAAGTGAGTAAAATGAAATAGTTTTGAAACATTTTCTATTAAAAGGGAGTTTAAACGATGCATTCCATATTATTAGTAGTTTTTATGATAATTTTAGGAGCAATAATTGGTGGAGTAACTAATATGATTGCAATTAAAATGTTATTTCATCCATTCAAACCGTATTATATTTTTAGGTTTCGTATTCCATTCACACCAGGTTTGATTCCAAAACGTCGTGAGGAAATCGCTAGAAAAATTGGACAAGTTATTGAGGAACATCTTATTACTGAAGAATTAATTCGACAGAAGCTAAATCAACAACAATCGAGAAATATGATACAGCAACTAATCCAAAAACAAATAAGTAAATTAAAAAATGATGATGTGACAATTAAAAATATAGCTAAATTTTTAGGAATAGATGTTAATGAGTTGGTAGATTATAAATTGACTACTAAAGTTTTAAGTAAACTAAACTTTTGGTATGAGAAAAATAAATACAGAAAGTTAAGTGAAATATTACCTCAGTCTTTCTTAGACCAATGTAAAGGTCAAATAGAATATATTACTGACTTCTTATGTGAAAGGGCTAGAAATTATTTAAGTTCTGAAAAAGGTGAACGTGATATTTATGAAATGTTAGACACATTTTTCAATGAAAAGGGACGCATCATTGGTTTACTACAGATGTTTATGACAAAAGAAAGCATTGCTGATAGAATTCAACAAGAGTTGATTAGACTAACTCAACATCCGCAATCTCAAATAATAATTACTAAAGTATTAAATGATGAGTATGAAACATTTAAAGATAAGAACTTAGATGAAATCATTAAAGCACAACAATTTAAAAATTATAGTCAATTAGTACTTAATGAATTAAAAACTTATCTAAATCTAAAAGATAAAACACAGAGACCTATTAACCAAATTGTTCCGCAGTTTATTCAATTCCTAGAAGATGATACATCAAAACGTATGACTGATTTAATTATTAAAGGTACGTCAAAACATTTAACAAACATTATGAAAAAGATTAATTTACGTCAATTAATTGAAGAACAGATTAATACATTCGACTTAAAGTATATTGAAAATCTAATTATTGAAATTGCCAACAAAGAATTAAAATTAATCATGACATTAGGATTTATATTAGGAGGTATCATTGGATTTTTCCAAGGAGTAATTGCAATCTTTGTCTAATGGTGACAGATATGTTAAAGTATTCTACGAGTGGTTAAAAACACAAATTAACTCAAAGGAGTGCAAAGACTTATGGCAGTAAATTTATATGATTATGCAAATCAATTAGAACAAGCTTTAAGAGATAGTGATGAATATAAAGCTATCAAAGATGCATTTGCTAAAGTAAAAGAAAATGAAGAATCAAAAAAATTATTTGATGAATTCCGTGAAACTCAAATGAGCTTCCAACAAAAACAAATGCAAGGGGAAGAAATTCCTGAAGAAGATTTACAAAAAGCTCAAGAACAAGCTCAAGCTATAGAAAAAGACGAAAATATTTCTGAATTAATGAATGCTGAGCAAAAAATGAGCCAAGTATTCCAAGAAATTAATCAAATCATCGTAAAACCTTTAGATGAAATTTACGCTGACTAATTAGTTAATCAATATCTACTTTGATTGAGCCTGGGACATAATAATTGTTCCAGGCTTTCTTATTTATGTCTTATTATTTTTAAATCAATGCATTCTTCATCGACTGTCAACAAACAGATATGGTAAAATGAAAGAATATAAGGAAAAAATATTTCTCATCATTCATACTGTAAAATTTTAGTTTATATACTTTATGCATCACATTAATGCATAAATAATCTTGTACATTTTTTTAATTAACTTTGCAGATATTCTAAGGAGAATCAAACTTATGGTTAAATTTATACACTGTGCTGATTTGCATTTGGACAGTCCTTTCAAATCTAAAAGTTATCTCAGTCCAAATATTTTTGAAGATGTCCAAAAGAGTGCATATGAAAGTTTTAAAAACATAGTCGACTTAGCTTTAAAACAGGAAGTCGATTTTATTATTATAGCAGGTGATTTATTTGATAGTGAGAATCGTACATTGCGTGCTGAAGTCTTTTTAAATGAACAATTTGAAAGACTAAGAAAAGAACAAATATTTGTTTATATTTGCCATGGCAACCACGATCCTCTTACTTCTAAAATAACAAGTCAGTGGCCTAATAACGTATCCGTATTTTCAAATCAAGTGGAGACATATCAAGCTATTACTAAATCAGGAGAAACGATTTATATTCATGGATTCAGCTATCAAAATGATGCGAGTTATGAAAATAAAATAGACGCATACCCATCGAGTCAAGGTCAAAAGGGCATTCATATTGGTGTATTACATGGAACTTATAGTAAATCTTCGGTGAAAGACCGTTATACTGAATTTAGATTAGAAGACTTAAATCAACGTTTATACCACTACTGGGCATTAGGACATATACACCAACGTGAACAGTTAAGTGATATGCCAGTCATTAACTATCCAGGTAATATCCAAGGAAGACATTTCAATGAATTAGGAGAAAAAGGTTGTCTATTGGCGGAAGGTGATCACCTTAAACTCACTTCACAATTTTATCCTACTCAATTTATTAAATTTGAAGAAGCTACAATTGAAACTGATCATACATCTAAACAAGGACTTTATGATGTTATTCAATCTTTTAAAGATAAAGTAAGACCTGAAGGTAAATCATTTTATAGATTGAACGTACGCATTAATAGTGAAGACATAATTGCACCACAAGATTTAATTCAACTAAAAGAAATGATTACTGAGTTCGAAGAAAACGAAAACCAATTTGTTTTTATTGAAGATTTAAATCTTCAATATGTTCAAAATGATGAAATGCCAATAGTTAAAGAGTTTTCACCGGAATTACTTGATGATGCGTCACTTTTTGATTCGGCAATGACTGATTTATATCTAAATCCAAGGGCTTCTAAGTTTTTAGATGACTACAATGAATTTGATAAAGTTGAGTTAGTCAATCATGCAGAAAGCCTTTTAAAGGATGAAATGAGAGGTGAACAAAATGATAATTAAATCATTAGAAATATACGGATACGGACAATTTGTTCAACGTAAAATTGAATTTAATCGTCAATTCACTGAGATATTTGGTGAGAATGAAGCTGGTAAATCTACCATTCAAGCATTTATTCACTCTATTTTGTTCGGATTTCCTACTAAAAAGTCCAAAGAACCACGTTTAGAACCAAGATTAGGTAATCAATATGGCGGGAAATTATCCCTCATTTTCGATGATGGCATTGAAGCAGAAGTTGAGAGAATCAAGGGAAGTGCACATGGAGATGTCAAAATTTATCTTAAAGATGGTACTATTCGAGATGAAGTTTGGCTAAATAAAAAACTTAATTACATTTCAAAGAAAACATATCAAGGTATATTCTCTTTTGACGTTTTAGGTCTTCAAGATATTCATAAAAATCTAGATGAAGAACAGCTACAAGATTACTTATTAGAAGCAGGTGCACTTGGGTCAACTGAATTTACAAGTATGAGAGATAGAATTGGACAAAAGAAAGAAGAATTATATAAAAAATCTGGAAAAAATCCAATTATTAATCAACAAATTGAGCAACTTAAACAATTAGAAAATCAAATTCGAAATGAAGAAAGTAAACTTGATACATATCATCGGCTTGTAGACGATAAAGATAAATCATCAAGAAGACTAGAAAATTTGAAGCAAAATTTAAATCAATTATCAAAAATGCATGAGCGAAAACAAAAAGAGGTTGCTCTACATGATCAAACACAAGAATGGAAAAGGTTGGAACAATCACTTAATATAGAGCCTATAAATTTTCCTGAAAAAGGGATAGATAGATACGAAACTGCCAAATCTCACAAACAATCACTTGAACGAGATAAAAGTTTGCGAGAAGAAAGATTAAGCTTATTAAATAAAGAGGCGGAGTCTATCAAACCAGTAGACCAAAAGTATATTGATTCATTTAATAGCCTTTATCAACAAGAGACTGAAATTAAACAAAAAGAATTTGAGTTACGTTCAATTGAGAAAGATATTGCTGATAAGCAACGTGAACTAGAAGCTCTTCAATCTAATATCGGTTGGCAAGAAGTGTTTTACGACACAGATAGTACTGAAGCGATGAAAAGTCATATGAGTGATTTAGTGTTAGGCAAGCAAGAACAAATTGCTTATATCAACCAGTTAGAACGTGGACTTGAAGAAAATAAAATTGAAAGAAACTCTAATTCTAATGAGATTAATCAAGTTGAGAATGAGCTTGTTCCTGACGAAACCTTTGAAAAGAAAAAGGAATATACACAACAAGTTTTAGAATTACATGAAAAAGAGAACTTATATGAAAAGTTAAAAGAAACTTTTGAAGAAGAACAAACACAAAAAAATAAAAGACAAAAGTTTTTAAGAATAGGATTTATTGTTTTGACTATTCTAGCAGCAGCACTTTCTATATTTTCTTTTTTCACTGCAAATCTTATTTTTGGAATAATATTTGCTCTATTAACTGTGATTTTTGTAGTAGGTATCATCTTTTCTAAATCTAAAGCAGTAGATTATAGCACAGCAATAAGTCAAGAAATTAATGATTTAGAAAACCAACTCACACAACTTGAAAAAGAATATAATCTTGACTTCGATTTAGAACATCAACAACGAGTTCGTGAACAATGGCGCCATGCCAAGAAAAATAAAAAAATACTTGAAGAAAAACATCAATATATCAATCAATCATTAACGACTGCAAATGAGCGACTTGATAGTCTAAAAAATAGCATCATTGAAATCAAAAAAGAGTTACATTTATCAGAAAAACTTTCTGATGAATTAGTGGTTGAGAGTGTCTCAACCATTAGTCAAATTAAAGCGCATGATAAATACATTATTGATTTAAATCAACAACGCAAGAATCTACTAAAAGATATCAATCACTTTTATGAACGTGCACAATCTGTAACTGAACCACATTTAAAACAATTTAATCAGATGTCTTTCTTCCATGATGTGAAACAGTGGTTAAAAAATGCAGAGGAACAAAATGAGGCTTGGAATAAAAATCAAAATGAAATGCAATTACTCAATAATGAATTAAAGCAATTGAAGTCACGCTTAAGTGAAACGAATCAAATGATTAAGGAATTATTTGATTATGTTGATGTAGATAATGAAGAAGATTATTATACACATCATCATCATTTTGAAACATATCAAAATGATTTAAATCGATTTAATGATTTAAATCAATATTTAGAAAATCAAAATTATACTTATGAAATGAGTTCGCAATTAAGTGAGAAAACTACTGCTCAACTAGAAGAAGAAGATCATAGATTGGCTAAACAAGTTGACGATTACAATGATCAATTTTTAGAAATGCAAGCAGAAGTTAGTGATTTAAATGCTCAGATTAATCATATGGAAACAGATAAGACTTTAGCACAATTAAGACATGAATATTATAGCTTAAAAAATAGACTTAACGATATTGCTAAGGATTGGGCAAGCTTAAGTTATATGCAAGCTTTAGTGGAAGAACATATCAAGCAAATAAAGGATAAGCGTCTACCACAAGTGATTAATGAAGCTGTATCTATTTTTAAAAATTTAACAAATGGTACTTACAATATGATTCATTATACTGAAGATCATAAAATACATGTAAAGCATTCTAACGGACAAGTATTTGAGCCAGTTGAGTTGAGTCAATCTACAAAAGAATTATTATATGTGGCTTTACGTATTAGTCTTATTAAAGTATTAAAACCGTACTATCCATTCCCAGTGATTGTAGATGATGCATTTGTTCATTTTGATAAATATCGTAAAGAACGTATGTTGAAATATTTGAGAGAACTATCAGAACATTATCAAATACTTTATTTTACTTGTACAAAAGATCATGTCATACCGGCTAAAGAAGTATTAACTTTAAATAAATTACAGGAAGGCGGGAAAAAATGAGAAATGTAGAAAAATTAAATCCCGGCGACTCAGTGGATCATTTTTTCTTGATCCATCGTGCAACTCAAGGTGTTACAGCTCAGGGTAAAGATTACATGACACTATTTCTGCAAGATAAAAGTGGTGATATTGAAGCTAAATTATGGACTGCTACGAAAGATGATATGCAAACTTTAAAGCCAGAAACAATAGTTCATGTCAAAGGTGATATCATCAATTATCGTGGACGCAAACAGATGAAAATACATCAAATACGTCTTGCACAAGCTGAAGATAAAGTGTCAACTAAAGACTTTGTTGACGGTGCGCCAATGTCGCCCTCAGAAATACAAGAGGAATTATCGCATTTTATGTTAGATATTGAAAATGCAAACTTACAACGCATTACTAGACATTTAATTAAAAAGTATCAAGATCGTTTTTTCACTTATCCAGCAGCAAGTTCGCATCATCATAATTTTGCGAGTGGATTAAGTTATCATGTTTTAACAATGTTGCGTATAGCAAAATCTATATGTGATATTTATCCTCTGTTGAATAGAAGTCTATTATACAGTGCTATTATTTTGCATGATTTAGGTAAAGTAAGAGAATTGAGTGGTCCAGTGGCGACGACCTATACTGTTGAAGGAAATTTACTTGGTCATATCTCTATAGCAAGTGATGAAGTTGCTGAAACAGCCAAAGAGTTAGGTATTGATGGAGAAGAGGTTATGTTACTTAGACATATGATTTTAGCGCATCATGGTAAAATGGAGTTCGGATCGCCTAAATTGCCTCATTTAAAGGAAGCTGAAATACTTTATTTTATAGATAATATTGATGCTAAAATGAACATGTTTGATAAAGCTTTCAAAAAAACAGAAAAAGGTCAATTTACAGAAAGAATTTTTGGTTTAGAAAATAGACAATTTTATAATCCAACAACACTTGATTAAATTCAAGTTCAATAGTACAAAGTTACTTTTAATGAATAGATAATTTTAAAGAAGTATCTATTCTTAGAGTCTTTGTACTTTTTTAATGTTTGTTAATCAACGTGTTATAATAAATTAGTCGCCTAACTTTACTTCTCAGGCGTCATATGACGTAGGGAAGGAGGTGCATATATGATTTTAGATATCTTTGTACACATCATCACCACTGTTATTAGTGGTTGTATAGTTGCGTTGTTTACGCATTGGCTACGTCAACGTAATGACAAACATCGATAGGCGACATTTTTAAATTTAGCCACACTAAAACCCCCTTACTACTGGCATAGTAAGGGGGTTAGTGCATATATGATAGATATCTTTGTTAACTATATTATAACATGAGTGATGAATATTTCAACTTACGACAATCATGTTAGAAAGAAATTACGAACCTGAATTAGTTAATCCAGAAGCACCTTGTGATTGTTGTTGCTGTTGTTGTTTTAATTTATCTGGATCAAGAATAGAATCCTCAATTGCTTTTTTAATATCTCTATCTTTGTAGTCCACTTTATACTCTTTTAATAATTCTTTGTATGCATCAGTTAATAATTTAGGTTTCTTCTGTACTTTTTCTTCGATTAATTTTTGTTTGATATTTGATTTTTCACTATTAAAATCAGTTTCTTTATCTGCTTTTATAATGTGATAGCCATAGTCTGTTTTTACGACTTTAGAAACTTCTCCTTCTTTTAATTTAAATAGTGCTTTTTCGAAGCTATCTACCATTTGACCTTTAATCACATAACCTAATGAACCATCCTTCTTAGCTGAAGAACTATCCATTGATTCTTTTTTCGCTATTTCTCCAAACTTATTTGGATTCTTTTCTACTTCTTTTTGAATTTTTTCAGCTTTTTCTTTCGCTTTTTTATCTGATAAACCTTCTTTATCGCTAGATTTAGATTTAACTTTAATTAAAATGTGTGATGCTTTTTTAGAGTTTTCTTTGATCTCTTTATCTGATACATTAACTTTATCTAGTAACAATTGTTTCTGATAAGCTGATAATTTCTTCTGCTCTTTATAATCATCAAGTGACATACCTTGTTGTTTAAGCATGCTTTCAAATTGATCCTTACCACCGTATTGTTTCTCTTCTTTTTTAATATCTTTATCAATATCTTTTGTATCTACTTTATCTTTATATTTATCTGCTAAAATTTTGTTTAATACAATGCTAAAAGATGTGTTTGCAATTTGTTCTTTGCCCATTTTTTTCATTACGTCAGCAACTTTAACATCACCAGCTTTAGAAGAAATAAGTGTGTTATCCTTCGATTCAGTTGCATTTGAACCGCAGGCACCTAACAAAAGTGCACTTGCAGTTACGGGTACAATAATTTTATTCATTAATTTCATAAGTTGATAGCTCCTTTATGTATTAATCATCGTAAATATAACATATTATTAATCATCAACCAATTAGAAACCCCTTTCCTCAGACTATAGTATGACAAGGAAAGGGGGTATAGCTACATAATTGATAGCGATTTAATTATGCATATTTTATTTATAAATATAAAGAATGTTGCATCTAATCTTTGTAAATGATTTTAAAAATCAGTGTTGTGTATAAGGATTGTCTACCTTGTTTAAAATATGAAGACCCGATTGATGTTCTTCGACATAATGTCCATCATTTGAAAATAAAAGTATCTTTAAATATAAAATATCCATCATTGAACAGCCTATGTTAAGTGATAATAAAAACATAAAATAATGTCCATATTGAGGTAAATATATACTTAGCATTATAAAGATACCAGATAAGAAAAAGATGGGTAGAATGAGATTAATACAAAAATAAATTTTGTGGACAGGCGTATTAACATAAGTATTAAAATATGGTACCCATTTCTTACTAGATAATTTATGGATTTTAAAAGATTTATAATAGGGCAAAAAGAATAAAAGATGTACTATTTTATGAATAGGGTACATGAGCAATATAAACACTATGAGTACAAAAAAATGTCTATCTGAAAGTGGTGTATCTAAAAAATAATACATCACTTCATAACTAACTAAAAATGTAAATATTGTCGCAACTAAACTTAAGAATGCAATTCTTTGAATACCGAATCGTGCATGTATATCGATTTGCCGAGTACATAAAAACATAATATATGCCTCTTCTCTATGTTAATATTCGTTACGTATTATCTATGTCTTTTGCTCAATAGTCAATAGATATTGCCAATATTTGTTGGTTTTGCTCAGTGAAAAGTTTGAGCTGTCTATGATTTAGAAGTAAAAAAACTATGGCTTAGTTGCCATAGTTTTAAACTACTTATCGTTTGAAAGGTTATTACTAATATCTTCGCCACGGTTTTGTAAATTTTCGATGTGGCTTTGTAATTTTTCGATGTTTGGATTAATATCTGATTTAAAATTACCAATCAATCCTTTAAACTCTTCACCAATTGAACTTCCAAATTCAATACTTTCATTCTTGATTTGTGAACCGTAATTAAGAATATCATTGAAGGATTGTTTCATATTCTCTATTTCACGTTGTAATTCTGATTGAGCTCCAGTGGGTTGACTAGCATCAATCGTATGATTTTTTACGCTTTGGTCATCACGATGTCTTAAAGCAACTGCAAATCCTGCAACAGCACCTACACCTAAACCAAATAATATTCTTGAGACTTTCATTATGATTCTCCTCACTTTGTTTGTCGGATAATTGTAATAGTTATTTCATACCCAGTATAACAAGAAATATGCATGATTAAGACATTTGTGCTTGAATTTGTGTTGCTATTTTTTGTTTAGTTTCATCATCGATTACATCTTCATGTGTTTCCCATTTATAGCCAAATCCGTCTATATCATTTTCATATCTCGGTATTAAATGGAAATGAATGTGAAATACTGATTGATCGGCATATTCACCATTATTTTGAATAATGTTCAAGCCGTCAGGGTGAAATGCGTTTTTGATTGCATTTGCCACTTTAGGTAAAGCAACCCCTATATGTTTCATTGTCTCTTCATCAGTTTCAAATATATTTTCTGAAGGTTTTTTAGGTACTAGTAGTGTATGTCCTTTTGAAACTTGAGATATATCAAGGAATGCATAAACATAATCATTTTCATATATTTTAAAACTAGGAATCTCACCTGAGATAATTTTACTGAATATCGTTTCTGACATAATAATGACACTCCTCTACAAATGTTTGTTCATATTATATCATTCATTTTTTAAAACTACATCATTGTAAAGATTATTTTTAGGTCTATATAATTTTTTTTGATACAATAAAGTCAATGGAGGTGCCTTATGACAGTAAAAGTTGAACATCTTACAGGTGGATATGGAAAAAAACCTGTAATTAAAGATTTGAATTTTGAATTAGAAAAAGGTGAAATTGTAGGTTTAATAGGTCTAAATGGTGCTGGGAAAAGTACTACAATTAAACATATGCTAGGATTGATTAATCCAATGGAAGGCAAATTATCAATTTCAAATATTAGAATTAATGAAGATATTGAAAATTATAGAAGAAAGTTATCTTATATACCTGAATCACCAGTCATCTATGATGAACTAACTTTAGAAGAGCACATTGAAATGACGGCGATGGCTTATCAATTAAGTAGAGAAGAGGCTATGCGTCGAGCTAACCCATTGCTTAAAGTTTTTAGATTAGAAAATGAACTTAAAGTATTTCCAAGCCATTTTTCTAAAGGGATGAAACAAAAAGTGATGATTATTTGTGCATTTATAGTTGATCCAGAATTATATATTATTGACGAACCTTTCCTCGGTTTAGATCCTTTGGGGATACAGTCTATGTTAGATTTAATGGTAGAAAAAAGAAATGAAAATCGAACAGTTTTAATGAGTACACATATTTTGGCTACAGCCGAAAGGTATTGTGATAGGTTTATTATTTTGGATAAAGGTGAAATTGTTGCATTTGGTAATCTTGAAGAGTTACGGGAACAAACAGGATTAAAAGATAAAACTTTAGATGATATTTACATCCATGTCACACAAGGTAGTAGTGCTTATGAATAACGAGGCATTAACTTTGTTTAGAAAACGACAACACGCTATACGTAAGGAGAAAAACTATTATAATAAATTTATATTTAATGGTCACTTTACGGTTTTTCTACTTATACTATTAGGAGCATTTATATTTGGATATGGCGAGTGGTTAAGTCACATTCCTCCCCAAATAGACTATGCACTATTTGCTAGTATAGCAATAGCTGTTGTTTCATTATTCCCAATTCGTACACTCTTGAAAGAAGCGGACCAAATCTTCTTACTACCTTTTGAAAGACACATGAAAAATTATATTAAAGCAAGTCTGTTTTATAGTTATATTTCAAGAATCAGTTTACCATTCATTTTGCTAATCGTGTTCTTTCCATTGTTTTATAAATTAAGTCACAATGATTATGGATTTTATATCGCATTTTCTATAAGTACATTGCTATATCCATATTTGGTATTACTCATCAAATGGCAATGGGTTAAATTAAATAAAAATGTGTTCATTATCAACTTATTATTATTTATACCTTTAGCAGTAACGCATTACATCATTTTAAAATTTCATAACTATTTAGCTTTTTTAATAATGATTTTATTATTTGTAATTTATATAGTCCTAAAGACTAGAGCTGATCACTATTTGCTTCCTTGGGAAAAAGTGATTGCAATTGAACAACAACATCACACAAATTATTATAAATTCGTTAATATGTTTACAGACGTAAAACACCTAAGAGAATCAGCAGTACGTCGTAGTTATCTTGATTTCTTACTACCCGTTCCTAAAGGTACTAAATTCAATGAGAATCGGATGTACTTATATTTATTTATAAGAAGTTTTGTCAGAGGACGCGATGCTTTTTCTATTATTTTAAGATTAGTTATTATCGCTTTGATATTAATGGTATGGTTATCACAACCAGTTGTTTCATTAATTATCGGTAGTTTGTTTATGTATATTATTTTATTACAGATGTCTCAATTTTATACGCAGCAGGCATACGGTTTATGGCCTCAAGTTTGGCCTGTATCTGATACAAAAGTAATTACAGGATATCAGCAATTTTTAAATCGCTTGATGATCATCATCGCTATTACATTTACGATTGTATATGTAATCAAACACCATGAATTATTCTTTTTTGCTGTATTATTCTTTATAGTAGGTTGGCTAACCATTCGAAATACAATTAAAAAATTAAAATATCAAGAAACATTATTACGTGACTAAATCAAATTTAGTTAGAGTAAACTTTATTTTAATTTAATATAGTCAAAAGAGGGATTGAATGTTTGAAACGATAACGACAGCCGCCATCCTGTATATTGCTACAGCGGTTGATTTATTAGTCATATAAATGGATTTTAGGATTGCTTGGTCTTATACCAATTTATTTAGGAATTAAGGTTGCTATATTCGATGATTGTGAAGGGGAAAGAAGAGCTAAAGATGAACTAAATAAAAAAGGATTATCTGAGTTATCAAAATCTGTTGCAGTAGTCACACTAGCAAGTTGTGGTGCAGATAATATTGGATTATTTGTACCATATTTCACTACTATAAATAATTATGAATTAGTTATTACTTTAATCACATTTTTAATTTTAATTTTTATTCTTGTCTTTACCGCTCAAAAATTAGCTAATATACCTGGCCTAGGTGAAATCATTGAAAGGTTTAGTAGGTGGATAATGTCAATAGTCTATATTGGTTTAGGTCTATTCATTATCATTGAAAACGGAACAGTTCAAAAACTCTTTCATTTTGTTTTTTAATATAACGAGATTATATGACAACTATAAATCATTCGGTAACTTCCATAGTAAATATGGAGGTTACTTTTTTAAATAAAAATTGAGATGAGTTTGAGGATTAAATGGCCTCTAATTAAATCTATAGCTAAGAAGTTATACATCTTGGCTAAATTAAAGATAGAGTAAAATTGGTATTTTAATCATTGTAAATGAGAATAAGTAAAAGTATTTAACTATATACAAAAAGATACCTATGACCATGTGTGATGTCATAGGCATCTTGTCGTATAAACAATTGCCACAAATAGAAAAATGCACTTAGAAATTCTATAGAAAATGCAATTGAAAGATATCTATCCACAGTTGAAATGTTTCTTAAAATCAATCCTTATAATTAATAAGTAGACTAAATAACTGTGTTTAAATTTGTTGAATATATAATTTGTTTTGACTAATTAATGATCTTCTATTGGATATAAATATCTTTCAAAGTAACTGGAATGTTGACCACTAGCACCAAAGTATTGGCTCAATGCATCTTTTGAAAAGTTTTCCTTAAATATATTAGAAGCTTTGAAATCTTCATATGCTGTTCGATTTGCAAAACCAAAGTAAATTTTGTAGGTAGACCCCTCAGTAGGTTTTAATAAACGATAGCTTTTAAAACCACCAAAATTACTTAAAGGCACGTCTACGTGTAATAATTTTTTCTCTAACTGTTGACGATGGTCTTCAGACGTAGGAACAAAAATAGCACTATAAAAATGATGTTCGTTAAATTCACCTATGCTATCAATCACTTGATATGCACTAGGATGTTTTAAGATTGATTTTCCCTCAGACTCCTCTAAGATTACTGAAGAATCATTAGTAGAAAATTGAAATAAACTATGTTCTTGATGATTAAGTTTAATTTGATTTAAAAAATGATAAGTCCCATAAGATGTATATAAATACATGGCTCATTCCTCCTTTGTTTTAATTTATTATACGAGCCTACTTTTCTATATACAAATAAAGTTGATTAATTTGTATAAAAAGTAACTTATTTTTAGATGTCAAATTAAACAAAATCATAAATTATTTAATATTAGTCGTGTAATTTAATATCTATCCAACTTTTAGTAAAAAAAGATCTCTTATTAAAGAATTTTATCCACTTGATACAGTCAAATGTAGTATGTCTTTTTTGTGACATTTAAGCATATTAAAATACTTAATTAAGTACAATATGCTATCATTGGTAAGAATGATTCAATTGTGGGGGGACTCAAGGGTGCGCAGCAAAAACGATACAATTTTAAAAGCTATAAAAGGAGAAAGTACGTCACATACACCTGTTTGGTTTATGAGACAGGCTGGACGTTCTCAACCTGAGTATCGAAAATTAAAAGAAAAATATTCTCTATTTGAAATCACGCATCAACCGGAATTGTGTGCATATGTGACACATTTACCAGTAGATAATTATCAAACCGATGCGGCAGTATTGTATAAAGATATTATGACACCACTCAAACCAATTGGTGTAGATGTCGAAATTAAATCAGGTATAGGACCTGTAATCTCCAATCCTATTCAAACTGTTAAAGATGTAGAAAAGCTATCGCAAATAGATCCTAAAAGAGATGTCCCATATGTATTAGATACAATTAAGTTACTCACAGAAGAAAAACTTAATGTACCTTTAATTGGTTTTACAGGAGCACCATTTACTTTAGCATCTTATATGATTGAAGGGGGGCCTTCAAAAAATTATAATTTTACTAAAGCGATGATGTATAGAGATGAGGGAACATGGTTCGCTTTAATGAACCATCTCGTCGACATTTCTATTGATTATGTTGTAGCACAAGTTGAAGCAGGAGCGGAAATCATTCAGATTTTTGATTCATGGGTTGGTGCACTTAATGTGAAGGACTATCGCTATTATATTAAGCCGGCCATGAATAAATTGATTTCTGGCATTAAAGCTTATTATGATGTACCTATCATTCTTTTTGGTGTCGGTGCAAGTCATTTAATTAATGAATGGAATGATTTACCGATAGATGTACTAGGGCTTGATTGGAGAACTTCAATAAAGCAAGCTGACAAAATGGGAGTAAATAAAGCAATTCAAGGTAATTTAGACCCGTCTTTACTGTTAGCTCCATGGGATGTCATAGAATCACGACTCAAAGACATTTTAAATCAAGGTTTAGATCGCGGAAAGCATATTTTCAATTTAGGTCACGGTGTATTTCCAGAAGTTAAACCAGAAACCTTGCGAAAAGTGACTGAATTTGTTCATAATTATACAGCGAAATAGTTTTTAAAGATTTGGTTAGATTCCAAACCTTACTTCATTGATTCAAATTAAAGATTTAAAAGGAAGGTTTTTATTAATGACTAAAACAATAGGCTTATTAGTAATGGCGTATGGTACACCATATAAAGAAAGTGATATAGAGCCTTATTACACTGATATTAGACGTGGAAAAAAACCAACTGAAGAAGAACTGCAAGATTTAAAGGATAGATATGAATTTATTGGTGGCCTTTCTCCTTTGGCAGGAACAACCGATCGTCAAGCGGAAGCGTTACTCGACGCACTAAATAAAGAACGAGATGATGTGAATTTTAAACTTTATCTTGGATTAAAACATATATCTCCATATATTGAAGAAGCAGTAGAACAAATGCATAATGATGGAATTAAAGAAGCAGTAACAGTTGTACTTGCACCTCATTATTCTAGTTTTTCTGTTGGCTCTTATGATCAACGTGCTCAAGAAAAAGCAGATGAATATGGTATCCAGTTAACACATATTAAACACTATTATCAGCAGCCAAAATTTATTAAATATTGGACAGAAAAAATTAATGAAACATTAGAACAAATACCTAGTCAAGAACATGATGAGACTGTATTAGTAGTTTCTGCACATAGTTTACCAAAAGGTTTAATTGAAAGAAATAATGATCCATATCCTCATGAATTGCATGAAACAGCGGAAATTCTTAAACAGGAATCTAATATCATCCATGTCGCTGAAGGGTGGCAATCAGAGGGAAATACTGGAACACCTTGGTTAGGCCCAGATGTCCAAGATTTAACTCGTGATTTATATAAGGAACATCAGTATAAGCACTTTATCTATACGCCAGTAGGTTTTGTTTGTGAACATTTAGAGGTGCTTTATGATAATGATTATGAATGTAAAGTGGTGTGTGACGATATTGGGGTAAATTACTATCGTCCAGAAATGCCTAACACACATCCATTATTTATCGGTGCTATTGTTGACGAAATTCAATCACATATATAAATGAGTCTGTCATCTAAACCTATTAAACAAAACAATTCCTCCATTTTAATAGGGGGAATTGTTTTTATACTTTTTCTTTTAGAACCAGTATAAAGCGTATTTTAATAAATTTTTAAGCAATTCTGAAAGGTAGCGTGGGAAAAGTGAGTAAGAAAGTGGCAATTATTGGAGCGGGAATCACTGGTTTATCTAGCGCATATTTCATTAAAAAACAAGACCCTTCTATTGAAGTAACTATCTTCGAAGCCTCAAATAGAGTAGGTGGAAAGATTCAAACATATAGATCAGATGGTTACACAATTGAGTTAGGCCCTGAGTCTTATTTAGGTCGTAAGACAATTATGACTGATGTGGCAAAAGATATTGGATTAGAAAATGACCTTATTACAAATACTACTGGTCAATCTTATATTTTTGCTAAAAATAAATTATATCCTATTCCTGGTGGCTCAATTATGGGAATTCCTACAGATATTAAACCATTTATTAAAACAAGACTCATTTCACCTATTGGTAAATTAAGAGCGGGACTTGATTTGTTTAAAAAACCGATAGAAATTGAAAATGATATTTCTGTTGGTAGTTTCTTTAGACAACGATTAGGTAATGAAGTATTAGAGAACTTAATTGAACCACTAATGGGTGGTATTTATGGTACTGATATTGATCAATTGAGCCTAATGAGTACATTTCCTAATTTTAAAGAAAAAGAGGAACAATTTGGTAGTTTGATTAAAGGAATGAAAGATGAAAAAGAACAACGTATCAAGAAACGTCAATTATATCCAGGTGCTCCTAAAGGACAATTCAAACAGTTTAGACATGGTTTGAGTTCTTTTATAGAGGCGCTTGTTAAAGATATTGAAAGTAAAGGTGTTGACATACGATATAACACGCCAGTCAAAGATATATTGATTTCGCAAAAAGATTATGAAATTTTATTAGAAGATGACAGTAAAGAGAAATTTAATGGCTTACTTGTAACTACGCCACATCAAGCATTTCTAAATTGGTTTAGTCACGATCCTGCATTTGATTACTTTAAGAACATGGATTCTACTACTGTCGCAACAGTTGTTTTAGCGTTTGATGAGAAAAATATTACCAATACGTACGATGGAACTGGCTTTGTTATTGCAAGAACAAGTCAAACGGATATTACTGCATGTACTTGGACATCAAAGAAATGGCCATTTACTACTCCAGAAGGTAAAGTTTTAATTCGAGCATATATAGGAAAACCAGGTGATACTGTAGTAGATGATCACACCGATGAAGAAATAGTATCAATTGTTAGAAAAGACTTAAGTCAAATGATGACCATCTCAGGGGATCCTGATTTTACAATTGTAAATCGGTTACCTAAGAGTATGCCCCAATACCATGTGGGTCATATCAAAATGATTAAAGAAATTCAACAACATATTAAAACAACTTATCCTAGATTACGTGTTACAGGTGCACCGTTTGAAGCTGTTGGTTTACCAGACTGTATACAACAAGGAAAGAATGCAGTTGAGGAAATATTAGAAGAGTTATAATAGTATAATGACACTTTAATTAGAAGAATGTAATAAGTTAGATTTACGCTATAAATATATGTCAAGAAAACTTATTCGATTTCTTTTTAAAGTGTTTTTGCTTACAATAGAATTAATAAAGGAGTGAGGGGACAGATGACAGACATTATTATTGTACACTCAAAACATGGTAATTCTAAAAATCATTGGTATGAATGGTTAAGACATAACTTAACTTTGGAAGGGTATGATGTTTCTTTATTCAATCTTGAAGCAAATGATCATGCACAAATTGATGAGTGGGTTAATGAAATGAAACAACAACTACATATCCGTAAAAAAGATACATATTTTGTGACCCACGGGTTTGGCTCAATCGCTGCCTTAAAATTTCTTGAAGAAACGCATCATCACATTGAGGGCTTCTTTAGTATCGCTGGATTTAAAGAAGATGCACAAGACATAGATGAAGATGTAGATTTAAAAGGGGTAACCATTGATTACGATAAAATAAAAGAACAAGTAGATAAATTTTATGGACTCACGTCTAAAGATGATCAATATGTTTCATACAAGGAAACACAAAGACTGATGAATACACTTAATGGACATACACGTGTAGTAGAAGATGGTGGACACTTTTTAGAAGAGGAAGGTTTTGTAACATTTACTTCTTTAATTAACAGAATGCAAGGATATATGACTAGGTAGGATGTTTATACATCTATCCTAGTCTATACTTGCAAACATTAAATATTATTGAAAACATTTCATATCATTTAGTAATTAAAATTATAAAATGATATATGAAGTATTTTTTTACACAAATAAATCGAAAAACGATATTGACTATTATGTCTTAAGTTAATATACTTAATAGGTAATTGTTTAGAGGGCATTAAACCTTAAGTGTTACATGTTTTCTTTAATACCATTTTAAGAAATTGTTAAAATAAATTAAATAAAGTATTGACATCATTAATAATTTAATGATATGATAAATGGGTAGTCAAAAATAATATTAGCGCGGGATGGAGCAGTTCGGTAGCTCGTCGGGCTCATAACCCGAAGGTCGGTGGTTCAAATCCGCCTCCCGCAATACATGTTTTATTAGGTCTCGTAGTGTAGCGGTTAACACGCCTGCCTGTCACGCAGGAGATCGCGGGTTCGATTCCCGTCGAGACCGCCATTACAATTATGGTTCAGTAGCTCAGTTGGTAGAGCAATGGATTGAAGCTCCATGTGTCGGCAGTTCGACTCTGTCCTGAACCATTCGCTATTTTTGGCGGTTGTGGCGAAGTGGTTAACGCATCGGATTGTGGTTCCGACACTCGAGGGTTCGATTCCCTTCAACCGCCCCATAATCGTATTTCATTAAGCGGGTGTAGTTTAATGGCAAAACCTCAGCCTTCCAAGCTGATGTTGTGGGTTCGATTCCCATCACCCGCTCCATTTTATTTATCCACAGTAGCTCAGTGGTAGAGCTATCGGCTGTTAACCGATCGGTCGTAGGTTCGAATCCTACCTGTGGAGCCATGGCTCCTTGGTCAAGCGGTTAAGACACCGCCCTTTCACGGCGGTAACACGGGTTCGAGTCCCGTAGGAGTCATACAAACAGAAGTGAAATATCGCTTCTGTTTTTTTATTACTATATTCTAACATGGAGAGTTGTCCGAGTTGGCCGAAGGAGCACGCCTGGAAAGTGTGTA
The DNA here is from genome assembly GCF_052976705.1 of Staphylococcus sp. MSU001. NCBI lineage: Bacteria > Bacillati > Bacillota > Bacilli > Caryophanales > Staphylococcaceae > Staphylococcus > Staphylococcus sp. MSU001. Next base: position 16,324 of record NZ_JBRIKK010000021.1, on the reverse strand, counting down.
GGCGTCACAAGCGTCTCGAGGGTTCGAATCCCTCACTCTCCGTTATTTGCTTATACCTCGTTAAATCTCGTGAAACAAAACGTTGATTTGACGGGGTTTTGTTATATCTTGTTAATTTTAGTTGAACCTCGTAAATCAGACCAAACGTTCCTCTATATTGTTGAATTGATAAAAACGTCCCCGCAAAATTAAATTGCGTTCCCGTTTATATTTTCCAATACATTCACTGCTTTTTCTTTCTGCTCAACTTCATCTAATAAATGCGAATATACATCCATAGTAGTTTTAATATTTTTGTGACCTAATCTCTTTGAAATGTAATAGATAGATACGTCGTTGTGTAGTAAGTAAGAGCAATGTGTGTGTCATATACTATGCAAAGTATATTTACCGATTTTATTTTCTAAACAAAATTTTTGTAACACTTTAGATACTGCATTGTGGGTGATTAATCCTACGCCTGTATTGAATAATTGATTTGATAAACTTACTGGCATTTTAGATAATGTTTTTCTTAACATATTCATATCTGCAGCAGGTATATCTACAGTTCTATCTGACGTTTCTGTTTTCGTTCCTGGTAAGTGTATTGTATTATTTTTATAATCTAAATCACTTCTACTTAGTTTTTGAACTTCTCCAAATCGACCTCCAGTGATGATTAAAATATAAACAAATACATATGATTGAATAGGGGTATCAGATACATATCTCTTTAAATTTACAAAATTTTCTATGCTCATAAACTTTTCATCTTCTTTTTGTGCAGGTGTCTAGGTAAGATGGTTGGTAAAATTAGAGGTGTGACACCTAGAAACGATTTGTTAAATGCTAATATTATCGGACAACTTAATTTAAATTATAGATTAATTGAGTTAGGTTTCATCACTAGTAAAAAAGACATGAACTTAATAACTAAGAACATCAACAGTTTTACTAAGAGACGGCTATCAATGGTAGACGAATAAACGCACCAAAAAGCAAACCATCTAGCAAAAAGACAACTTGGAACTGGGGAGGTACTTTCTACCCTAACGCACCTAAAAGTGGTATTAGAGTTAGAAGGTCGCCAGGTATCAATGGCGCTATTGTTGAAAGTGGCTCGTGGTTATACAGAAAGACAGATTGGGTTAAATTCGACCAAGTTATTAAAAAAGATGGATATTGGTGGCTCCGCTTTAAATATCAAGCACCAGGTTCAAGTAATAAACATTTCTATTGCATCGTTTGTAAAATTATAGACAAACAACAAAAAATAAAAAATGAGAAATATTGGGGCAAAATAGACTGGAAATGATATAATTAAATTACCACGTCATTATACAAGGGTAGTCGCTATGGCTACCCTGTTTTTTTATACAAAAAAAGCGACTAAAAAGTCGCTTTTAAAAGTGTTATTTCTTTTTATTAAAATACATTAAAGTGATTATAATTGAATACGTGAAAAGAAATATCATTATAAACATTGCCATGTAATCACCTTTTCCTTATTTACAAATATAGTTGGTTGCACCAGTACAGCCTAGAGAGCTTATCAGACCACAAATTGTAGCTAATGAAAAGCCTCCCCAACCAGTAGTAATACCTAAAGCTGTAGCAGTTGCCCAACAACCTGCAGCTCCACCGGTACCACATAAAGCTCCTACTGCCCATTCACACCAACCACGCTCTTTAGGTGGTAAGTTTTTAGCAGAATCTTTTTCGATTTCATCTTTAGAGGTATGTTTGAAGTTTTTATCGTAGTAATGACCTTTCTGATCTATATTAAATTCATAATAAGGTTTGCCATTTAAAATGCCTTTCATATTAATATATTCTTTATTATTATATTTAACAAATTTTGAATACATCATATGATCGTAGAAAACTTCATTGTTTGCTTCGTTATATTTTAATTCAATCATTGCAAGGTTATCATTCATTTTAGCTAATTTTTTACCAAATACATAGTTAATAGAATATACATTGGTGTTTTTACCTTTATCCAAATGAACAATAATATCGTCATCTTTTATTGAGTCAATAGAAGTTGAATTAGCGTGCTTTTTATAAGCATTAGATTTTTTTATTTTTTTAATAATATTTTGTTTAGTTTTACTATCCACATTACTTTGAGGTTTGCTCACCTCATTATTTGCAGCATTAACGTTTTGAAACCCTGTTGCAACACAAAAACTTGAAATTATTATAATAGATAAAATTGATAGAAATAATTTTCTCATTAGAATTCCTCCTTATTGTGTTCTATACTCATACTATCATTTTAACTAATTAATATAACGATAATTCCTATGTGTTTATTATCATTTCGTAGATGTCGATATCAAATATTTAACCATTTTACTAAAAGGGATGTTTTTTATAAAAGGGAACATTCCCGACACACTATAATAGCTATGTTTACGGAGTTTATATACTCCTTCACTCTCCGTAAAACAGTAAGAATTAGTTTTACTGATTTACGTTAGAACGTTGTTATATCAACGTTCTTTTTTATTTTTGGCAGAAATCTGTAATAGTCTGTTTAAAACATTTTGTATATGTTTCATATCTTTTCTAGCAATTGAAATGATTTTATTAGCTGATTTTGTCATAGTACTTCTTAAATGAATAGTAATATTGATATAATCTAAATCGTTGTATTGTAATTTTGTACCTCTCCAAAAGGTCCACCTGCAACTATAAGTATAAAAATAGCTAGATATGATAATTCATTTTTACAAGTTGAGAATAATTTTAATTTCCTGTATTCAGTTAAAGACATGAATTTATCTTCTTCTTTTTTTGTAGGTTTCTTTTCATAGATAGGGGCGTTCCAAGTTGGATCACTTTCAATTATTTCCTCATTTAACGCACCTTTAAAAGCTTATGAATAGCAATTATTTAATTTTTGAACACTTGCTTTCGTATGTCTTTTTTTATGTCCACCAATAAAGTGACTTTCTGCATACTCTTTTAACATTTCTCTATATTTGAGTTGTGAAAAATCTTTAATAGCTGTATTGCCAAACTTTTCATCAAAGATATTTAATGCATTATAATAACGGTTTAAAGTTGATTGTGATATTTTATTCTCTTTATTAATTTTTATCCAATATTGAAAGTATTCTAGAAACGTTGTGTTAGACGAAATGAGTTGATTCTTATTTATTTCATTGTATTTAAGTTGCATTGCCTTATACGCTACTTTTTAGTTTTATAACCTCTTTTACGAGAGCTCTTATTTTACATCTAAAATCATAAGACCATGTTATATTAATTTTTGCACATTCATTCTCGTTGTTTTACTCTTGATGTTAAAAAATAGGACGAGAAAGTTACTCGTCCGTAAACTTAATTATCCAAATGCTCAATAGCATATTTTGCTTCTGATTCTGTAAATTTTTCACCGTAGTTAGACACCAAAAGATCGTAAATTGAGTCATTAGACATATGCATATCTTTGGCATATGATTTTGCTTTCTCAAGTGCATTCTTTTCATAATCAGCCTCTAGATGATCTATAGCATATTGTGCATCCTCTTTATCAAATTTTTCTCCATATTCAGATGTTAAAATATCATAAATTCCTAGTTTAGACATGTGGAAATCATCAGAATATGACTTTGCCTTTTCAAGTGCAGAGTTCTCCAATCGTGTTGCAGATTCATTTTCTTTTGCAGGTTCTTTAGTATTTTCTTTGGTGGAGTCATAATTAGTTTTTGTTTCTTCTACTGCAGCTTTATGATTTAGCTCGTCTTTATCATTTACAGTATTCTCTGTAGTTTCTTTAGTTTCGTTATTTGAAATTGATGTTGCTGGTACAATCATTTGTAGATTACCATAATAGGTAATGCTTGCTAATACGATAACTGAAATTGCAACAGTAATGATTGTTCTTGCAATAGATGGCCACTTGCTAAATTTCCACATGAGAAATAAACCTAGTGGAAAAATGAAATCTAAAGCCTTAGAATCATTTTATGGTAATATTTCCAATTTACGTACTAGATTAATAACTGCTAATAGTATTACTTCAAACGCTATTAATGTTGATTATGGTTTAGTGAATAAGTTAATCAGTAATGAATCTTTTTTTAATACACTCACTGAAAAAAGTGCATTCATTAATGCAATTAAAGCGATTGATATTGATGCCTCAAGAATTACTAGTGGTGTATTACGTTCAACAAGTGGTAGTATGAGTTGGAATATAAACGCTAAAAGTTTAGATTATTTTGACGGTACAGAAACAAATTATTATGGACATTCAAGAATCATTTTCCATACGATTAATAATTCTATTTATCAAAGTAATAATGGGACATGTGCTTTTATAACTTTTAGTAGGACAGCAGGTACACAATATCTTGCAATTGCAGTAGGTACTAGTGCTAACTTAGATGATGATTACAATACAGGGAGAAGATGTTTATACAGATACAGTTGTGAATCAACCTGAAGAGAGTGATGAAATCATTGAGAAAAACCAATTGGATGTACACGTGTGAGTGTATGGTCAGAAGAACCTTATTACAGAGGTACAATCAAATATTATGCTTCACTACGTGAATGTGCAGGTAATAATTTTGAAAACTATAGTTTTGCAAAAGAAAAAGATGTACTCGAAGCGAATACTTTTGTATATACCTTTGAAGAAAAACAAGATCCACAAGGAAATATTTGGCGTCGAACATATTCGCCTAGCAATAACGGGTGGGTGCATAAGCATATAAACGAAGTAGAAGAAGAATATAATTATTAAAAGGTTAGCCTTTTTTTGTTTTCTCCTTTTTTATGTTTATTAATTTATAAATGTGGAATAAAAATAATAAAATATTTAGGAGGTTATTTTATGAAATTTTTATGTCATGTAATTCAATACTTAGTTATGCTACTTGCAATGATTTTTTCTTCATTAATTTATATGAATTTATCTATTTTATTTTTGGATAAAGTTGTCGAACCATATTTTGACGAAACTGGAGTTATAGTAATGGTGTTTGTTATTTCGTTCATAATTATAGGTTTATTAATTAATTGCTTAGTTTCAATAGGCGTTCTAAAACTTATTTATAATTTTTTCGATAAAGATGTCTACGATTTTGTTCCGTTCTATTCACTTTTTATAGGTTTGGTCGCATTATTTATGACACTTTTTAAATTATTTATTGATTATTATAAAAAACATACTGACTTGCCAAAGGAAGAGGATGAATTTTTAATCCTAATAAATACCGATGCATTAAGTTTTCTAAATCAATATACTTTTATGAATGCTTTTTTACTAGCTTCTTCAGTGTTAATTGTTAATTATGCAAAGTCAAGAAAAGAGATGAAAGAAAAAAACACAATTAAGAATGCTTCTTAATAATATGTATAATACTAATAAAATGAGGAATATTATCTTATAGAAATGGTAGTAAAGAGACAACTAAATTGAAAAAACTAAATAATAAATTTTGGTCAACTTACGGACAAAGAAACTACTTGAAAGCTTATTTTAAAGCTATTGAGCAGTCCCTCACTCTCCGTAAAATAGTAAAAATTAGTAAACATTAGTTTTACTGATTTACGTTAGAACGTTGTTATATCAACGTTCTTTCTTATTTTTGTAGAAATCTGTAAAAGGTGTTTAAAATATTTTGATCAATAGATGGTCAATATTGATTGAAATAAAGATAAGTTGTCCGTTTTGTTGACCACTTGAAAGTTTATTATATTATCAAGCTTTGTATCGTCTTCACTTTTTAATTCTTCAAAGAGGTGACTATATACACGCCATGTTATTTCAATATTTGCATGACCAAGTCTTTTACTTACATATTGAATTGAAAAATTATTAAGCTAGTAACATAAATGCATGTGTATGTCTTAAACTATGTAAAGTCTATTTATTCATCTTATTTTCTATGCAGAATTTCTTTAGTATATTATTTACTGCATTATGTGTAATTAAAGATGCAGTTGAGATAATAGTTTTTGTGGATAAACTTACAGACATTTAATCTAGTGTTTTTGTAAAATTTTCATATCAGTAGGGGGACATCTACAGTTCTATATAATTTTTTCATACTCACATATCATTTCCTTCTAAAAAAGTAAAAAATAATAAGGGTAGTAACCCACCCATAATTTTATTCATCTGGAGCGATGTGTTCATTTTGTATCTCTGCTTGTTGGTATCTCCACGAATTAAAGTCTTGTCCTGGCGCAACGCCCCAAGAACCACCAACTCCTTGCAATTCTCCACGTCTAGCTTTTTCCGATGCTTCTTTAGCTGCTAAATAATCTCCATATCCAAAACCATTTTGACCACCATCATGAGCTACCGGCATATCATTATTAAATCGATTGCAATGATCTTTTTGGGTATTATTTTGAGCTGTTTGTTGAGATTGAGTATTTTGTTTGTTTTCATTATTACGTTTGCCTTTTTGAGAATCAGTTATAATTTTATTTTGTGAATTGTCATTTGTTTTGTTATTGCTATTTTCGTTTGAATTAACTTGTTCATTCTATTTGTTATTTTCGATTGAATTAGCATGTCCATTTTCTTGGTTCTTTTGATTTACTTTCTTTAGTTTTATTCTCAGTTTTACTTTCAGATTTTTTGCTTTCATTACTGTCTGAATTATTGTGTTTTACTCCGCATGAACCTAATATCAATAAACTACTTAAAATTAAAACTATAACTTTATTCATTCTACACTTCTCCTTATTTATTTGAAATTTGTTTTAAAAGATTGATAATTTCATCATTTTGCTGTAAAACTTTATGATTTTGATCCAATAAATTGTTGTATTGTTTAATTAAAGTATCTAGTTGAGCAATTTGTATAAAATTTTGTTTTTGTTGAGACATGTAGTAATTATATTTAGCTTGTTTTTCCATGTTGAAAGTGAATTTGCCCATAGCATGATAAAAATTATCAAAGTTTGCAAATATAGATTGTTTATCAAAAGCTTTTTTTGTTGTCTCAGTAGGTTCATCAATACCTTGTGTCTTGAAGAATTTTATCATTTTATCATTTTTTGCTTTTACAAATGCATTTTCATGTGTCGGATCAATTTCTTTAACTTTTGAAGTAATAATTGAAATACAATTGTTTTTATCATGTTTATAAAGTTCGATAAATTGTCTTTTTTCGCTAATAGGGAGGTTATCCCAATAAGCTTTTTCTGTTTTGTCCAATTTAGACTTAATATCTGCTTCTTTCATACTTTCTCTAAATCCTAACGATTCAGTCATATCGGCTTCTCCTTTGTTTATATTTCTTTATATTAAAAAACTCTCAACGGCCAAATGTAATAAAGTATTTGTCGTTGTGAGTTCCAACACCATAATTAATTTTGTAATAGTTTAATTTTTCTGCTAAATACTCTTTGCTTAAATGAGAATATTCATCTATTTACCTTTAATCTATACTTTTATTTTTTATTATTCGTTGAAATATTTCGGAAAATTATCTAACAATTTCGATACTCATATCAAGAATCCATAGTATTTTATAAAGTAATTTAAAAATATCACAAACTAATCGGTGTTACAATATTATTTAAATGAAATATATTAAATAATGAATTCATGAGGTGGTTCTTTTTGAAAAGAGAACGATTCTTATAAAAATGTATATATAGCTAATAATAGAATGATTGATGAAAATAAATAGAGTACATTATTAGTTGAAATGTGATAATGAAAGTTGCGTAGGTTACTAACTTAAAAGCATGACTATATTAAAGACATATAGATGACGCATGTAGTCCACATTTTCAATAGGGGATTGACTTTTAAACATATTACTTTAAGTTGAAAATAACATATTAAGCTCAACTACTGATATTTAATAAGCAAGTAGGTATAATTATATGTGTATATAATTTGGAGGAATGCATTGTGAATTTTTGGTTACAAGAACAAGCTCAATCAAATGGAAAGCGATTGGCGATTGTTACAAATCAGTTATCTTTAACGTACGAAGAATTATATCATCGTGCAAAAACAATCGCGCAATATTTAACTTCTTTAAATCAGAAAAGGATTGGTTTATATATAAGCAATGATATTGATTCAGTTGTTCTGATTCATGCTTGTTGGTTAGCTCATATTGAAATAGCTATGATAAATACACGTTTAACGCGACATGAGATGATAAATCAAATGAATTCAGTCGACATAACAACGATTGTACACACGTTGCCTTTAGAATTAGAAGGGTTTAATTTATATCATTTTAATGATTTAACACAATTGGATAAATATGATGTTTCAAGTTACAAATTTAATTTAGAATCGATTGCATCAATTATGTTTACGTCTGGAACGACGGGACCTCAAAAAGCTGTGCCTCAAACGTTTAATAATCATTTAGCCAGTGCTATAGGCTGTAAACATAGTTTAGGATTCGAACAAGATACTGTGTGGCTTTCGGTCTTACCTATATATCATATTTCTGGGCTCAGTGTTATTTTACGCGCAGTGATAGAAGGATTCACTGTCAGACTTGTTAAAAAGTTTCAAACTGATGATATGTTAACACAAATAAAGACTTATCCAATCACCCACATGTCTCTTGTTCCACAAACTTTAAAGTGGTTAATGGATGCAGGATTAACTCAACCATTTTATTTAGAAAAAATTCTGCTAGGTGGTGCTAAATTATCACCACAGTTAATAGAGCAAGCATTGACTTATCGTTTACCTGTATATAATTCTTTTGGTATGACAGAAACTTGCTCTCAGTTTCTAACAGCCTCACCTCAAATGTTAAAAGAACGTTTCGATACTGTTGGAAAACCAAGTGAAAATGTTGAAGTGAAAATAAAAAATCCCAACGCATATGGCCATGGAGAGTTATTAATTAAAGGTGAAAATGTGATGAATGGTTATTTATATCCCAAAGATTTAAAAGACACATTTAATAATGATGGGTATTTTCAAACTGGAGATATAGCTGAAATAGATGATGAGGGTTATGTCATGATATATGATCGGCGCAAAGATTTGATTATAAGTGGCGGAGAGAATATTTACCCTTACCAAATTGAAACAATAGCAAAAGACTTTGAAGGCATTGAAGATGCCGTATGTGTGGGAATATCAGATGATACTTGGGGGCAAGTGCCAATACTATATTATGTGACAAATCAAGATATTAATCGTAATGAATTAATAGAACATTTTGAAAATCATGTAGCTAGATATAAAATTCCTAAAAAATATTATCAGGTAGAATCTTTACCTTATACATCGACAGGTAAATTACAACGTAAAAAGGTCAAAAGTGAAGACTTGAATGAGGGAAAGAATAATGAAAGTTAAGGCAATCAATCTATATACTTATAAGGAACCTTTTAAATCACCAATTTCAACACCGAAAGTGAAGTTAACGCATCGAGAAAGTTTGTTTACGGAAATAGTAACTTATAGTGGAGAAATTTATTATGGAGAGTGTAATGCATTTTTAACTCATTGGTATGATAAAGAAACAATACTCACAGTCGCAAATAGATTAAGAAAGTGGATACCACAAGTACTTCATCAAGATATGACATCTTTTGATTCATGGTTACCTTACCTCAATCAAATGAATGATGCGCCAGCTGCTCGATCAATGGTTGTCATGGCTGTTTATCAAATGTATAACGATCTGCATGATTTTGAAGTACAATATGGTGCTACAGTTAGCGGCTTAACTAATAGTCAAATTGAAGCATTATTAGAAACAAGACCGAAACGTATTAAACTTAAATGGTCAACATCACTTATCAAAGATCTTGAAACCATACGTTTATTAAATCTTGAGTGTGATATTGCAATAGATGCAAATGAATCATTAACAAAGCCATCATTTTTACAATTAGCCAATGAAAAAACATCAGATATTATATATATTGAAGAACCTTTTAAAATTCTAGAAGATTTAAATGATATTGATATGTCTATTTTTCCTAGAATTGCCATCGATGAAAAGGCACTTTCTATAGAAAAAATACAATCAATAATTCAACAATATCCCATACAAGTCGTCGTGTTAAAACCATTTAGACTTGGAGGAATAGATAGAATGTTAGACGCCATGAAAATTTTGAAAGAAAAAAATATAAGGTTTGTAGTTGGGGGCATGTATGAGTTTGGTCTAAGTAGATATTTTACAGCAATGTTAGCTAAAGAAGGAAATTATCCGGGTGATATAACGCCACACGGTTATTATTTTGCTAATGATATCGTAGAAACAAGTGGCATATTAAAAGAGGGAATGATTTATTTCACTCCCCCTAAAGTCAAGCGTTCTTTACTTAACAAAGTTTAATGATGATGTGTGGTTTTAGAATTTTTATCCTTTTTTAATGGAACAGGATCAAAGCCACCTTTATGCAATGGATGACATTTAAGTATGCGCCGTACACCGAGATAGAGTCCTTTTAGAGCACCATGGTATTCGATGGCTTCTCTAGTGTATTGTGAACATGTTGGATAAAATCGACATGTTGGGGGTGTAAGTGGCGAAATAAAACGTTGATAAAATACAACTAGAGATAACAATATTTTTTTCAACATTGATAAAGGCCTCCAACTAAATATTTGATAAATATATTTTAACATAGGATGAGAGGAAGTGAGGAACGTGGAGTTTGAGGATAAAGATGGAAGGGTTGTAACATTGAACTATAAAAATGAAAATGATATGCCAAATGGTAATCACGTTCTTGCAATTCCTGTATACAATAGTCAGTTATTATTTACACACCATCAACAACGTGGGATAGAGTTTCCTGGTGGTAAAGTTGAAATAAGCGAACAAAGTAAAGAAGCAGTAATTAGAGAGTTATACGAAGAGACGGGTGCAATCGCAAAATTTATCTACTATTTTGCACAGTATCGTATAAAAACGGAGCATGATGAGCCGTTTATTAAGGATGTTTACTTCGTTGAAGTAAGTCATTTGGAATATGTAGATACCTATTACGAGACTTTAGGCCCTTGTCTTTATCATCATATTAATGATATTCCTTTAAATAAAAGAAGTTTTTTAATCAATGATAAGGCGATTCTTCATTGTTTGGAAAGGGTGAGAGCACTTGGATTTTATTAAGGAAAAGCGCATGCCAATCGAATATGAAACTCATTTTTTTAATGAAGTAACATATATTGTAGATTATTTAAAAGTTAAGGCTCTGATGATGATTCCGAAAAGCAAAAAAGATATCAAACGTATTGTTATATACTTAAGAGGTGGTAAAGGGCAAGTTGGAAGAGTGAGAGCCGCAAGACTTATGCAATTTGCAAATGAACATACCTTAGTTATAGGCCCATACTATAGAGGAAATAATGGAAGTGAAGGAAGAGATGAATTTTACCGTGGTGATTTAAATGATGTAACGCATTTGATTCGACTTTTAAATCAAAACTATCCTTCTGCATTTATACATATGGTAGGATTTTCACGTGGAGGTCTACAGGGATTACTTACTTTTAATGATTTGCCTGTAGATAGTTATATGATTTGGGGTGGCGTATCTGATATACATTTAATGTATGAAGAACGAGTTGATTTGAGAGGAATGTTACGACGAATGGTTGGACATCCAAAAAAAGATACGAAAGCTTATAAGAGCAGAGATGCAATGCAATTTATAAAAAAAGATAGTCCTCCTATTCTCATTATTCATGGTGGCAAAGATATTCAAGTTGGAATACACCAAGCTTATGATTTAGAAAAAAAATTAAAATCCAAAGGAACCTATTATCAAACCTATTATCAATTGGATGAAGGTCATGTACCACGACCTGCTGCGATGAGAGACGTAATTCAATATATACATCAATGGATGAACGACGTCGAAAATAAAAATTTAAATATATTGTGACAATGGATTATACATGTTGATGATAACAATGTATATATTAGGAATAATTAGATATTAAATAATGAGATTGTTTGAAACTTTAGAAATGTATTATCATATATAGATATCCTCAAATAAATGTATTAATAATCCACTCGGCATTTAAATAAAAATTTAAGTGCCTGAGGTATTGAAAGCTTTCTCAGGCACAATGCTTTTAAATTTAACATATAAATGTGCATATTAATTATTGATTAAATGCACCTTTGTTGGCAATATGTTCGACTTCCTTGCCGAATTTTTTAAAGTTATTATTAAAGCGTTGAATCAAATCGTAAGCCTGTGCTTTGTAGTTATCTTTATTGTTCCAAGCATTGATAGGATTCAGAATAGTTGTAGGTACATTGTCAATCTGAACTGGAATATTTAAGCCAAATGTATCATCTTTAATATATTTAGTATTTTTTAATTTACCTGATATAGCTTGATCTACCATTTCACGAGTATAGTGTAGACTAATTCTTCGCCCTATACCATATTTGCCACCTGTCCATCCAGTATTTACTAGATATACATCAACATCATGAATATCGATTAAATTTCCAAGTAGATCAGCATACTTTGTTGGACTTAAAGGTAAGAATGGTGCACCAAAGCAAGTTGAAAACGATGGTTGAGGTTCAGTAACACCACGTTCTGTTCCAGCTAGTTTAGACGTAAACCCACTTAAGAAATGATACATTGCTTGATCTTTAGTTAGCTTTGAAATAGGAGGGATAACTCCAAATGCATCAGCGGTTAAGAATATAATCGTATTCGGATGTGCTGCCTTTGAAGGTGTAACAATATTCTCTATATAGTCAATAGGGTAGGCGGCACGAGTGTTTTCAGTATAGGTGTTATCATCAAAATCTACTGTACCGTCATCATTTGTAACTGTATTTTCTAAGATTGTTCCATATTTAATAGCATTATAAATTTGAGGCTCTTTCTGTTTAGATAAATGAATTGCTTTTGCATAACATCCACCCTCAATATTAAAAACGCCATTTTTATTCCAACCGTGTTCATCGTCACCAATTAACTTACGTTTTGGATCGGCAGAAAGCGTCGTCTTACCAGTTCCTGATAATCCAAAGAATAATGTTACATCTCCTTTTTCTCCAACATTAGCTGAACAATGCATACTCATGATATCCTGCATTGGAAGCAAATAATTCATTACAGAGAAAATACCTTTTTTCATTTCACCAGCGTATTCTGTACCACCAATTAAAATCACTTTATGTTTAAAAGATATAATGACAAATGTTTCACTATTTGTCCCATCTAATTCAGGATTAGCTTTAAAGTTAGGTGCTGAAACAATCGTAAAGTTGGGTTTTATATTTTGAGCTTCATCTATAGATTCTGGACGAATAAACATGTTACGAGCAAATAAGTTATGCCAAGCTAATTCATTTATCACCTTAAGTTTAAGACGTGACTCTTTATCGCTCCCTGCATATCCACTAAATATGTAAAGTTCATCTTTCTGATTTAAATAGTCGAGTACTTTATTGTAAAGTTTTAGAAATGTTTCTTCATCCATGGGCTGATTGATATCTCCCCAATTTATATTATCCCTATACGATGGTTCAGTGACAATAAATTTATCTTTAGGTGAACGACCAGTGTACTTACCTGTTTTAACATTTATTGCCCCCAGTTCAGTTAATTCACCCTCATGGTTTTTTAAAATTTTTTTGTATAATTGTGTTGATGATAGTTGAAAATGTGATGTAGCTTTTTCTATTAGCTGATTTATCTTAAGTGTTTCTGTGTATGTATCTATAGACATACCCAATCCCTCCATACAATAATTTATGTAAGCCCTTACATTTAGATAGTATAACACACCGATTGAATTTATCCACTTGAAAATAGAAATAGTGACAATGTATAAAATTGACAACATACTTTGAATTAGATATTATTAAGTTTAACGGATTCTCTTATCCTGAGTGGTGGAGGGACATGGACCCAATGAAACCCAGCAACCTCTTTATTTAAAGAAAGGTGCCAAACCGTTTGCAGACAAATATGGTCTGAACGATAAGAGCGAATGGACGTTTAAGAGCCTTCTCTCTATCTATATAGTGAAGAAGGCTCTTTTATTTAGCTCTCATATTTAAAGAGAATTTTCGTAATTTATTTAAAGGAGAAAATGATGACATACAATAAACGATTATTTACCTCAGAATCAGTTACTGAAGGCCATCCTGATAAAATTGCTGACCAAGTTTCAGATGCCATTCTTGATGAAATATTAAAGGATGATCCCAATGCTCGTGTAGCATGTGAAACAACAGTAACAACAGGAATGGCACTTATTTCTGGAGAAATTTCAACAACTACTTATGTAGATATTCCTAAAGTGGTAAGGGAAACGATTAAAGATATTGGTTATACTAGAGCAAAATATGGTTATGATTCACAAACAATGGCAGTGTTAACTGCGATTGATGAACAGTCACCTGATATTGCACAGGGTGTAGACAAAGCGCTTGAATATCGAAATGAAATTTCTGAAGAAGAAATTGAAGCAACAGGTGCAGGTGACCAAGGATTAATGTTTGGATACGCAACTGATGAAACAGATACGTATATGCCTCTACCTATATTCCTGTCACATCAACTTGCTAAACGATTATCTGATGTACGAAAAGATGAAATTTTAGATTATCTTCGTCCAGATGGAAAAGTACAGGTGACTGTTGAATATGATGAAGATGACCAACCTAGACGTATTGATACCATTGTTGTTTCTACACAACATGCTGAAGATGTAGAGTTAGCACAAATCGAAAAGGACATTAAAACGCATGTTATCTACCCAACTGTAGATAAAGCTTTATTAGATGAAGAAACTAAATTTTACATTAACCCGACTGGACGTTTCGTTATTGGAGGACCTCAAGGAGATGCTGGTTTGACTGGACGTAAAATTATAGTTGATACTTATGGTGGATATGCCCGTCATGGTGGAGGTTGTTTTAGTGGTAAAGATCCTACTAAAGTAGATCGTTCGGCAGCTTATGCTGCAAGATATGTAGCTAAAAATATTGTTGCAGCTGGTTTAGCTAAACAATGTGAAGTACAACTTGCATATGCAATCGGTGTAGCAGAACCCGTTTCTATTTCAATTAATACGTTTGATACTGGAAAGGTTTCAGAAGCACGTTTAGTTGAAGCTGTAAGAAAGCATTTTGATTTAAGACCAGCAGGTATCATTAAAATGTTAGACTTAAAACAACCGATATATAAACAAACAGCAGCGTATGGTCATTTTGGACGTACAGACGTATTATTACCATGGGAAAAATTAGATAAAGTCAACCTTTTAAAAGATGCAGTTGAAATTCAATGACTTGTAAAATAGAAAATAAATAATTATAAAATATATGTCGAAAATAAGCCTTTTTTCTATTATAATTAGAGTTATTGAAACTGATAAAGGAGCGTTGTTTTAATGGATTTTTCTTCACCGACAGTAATCGGCTTAATTGTTGCAATACTTGTGGCTGTTTTATTCTTTGTACTCTTCTTAGTAGCGAACCATAGTAAGAAGAAAGTGAAGAATCAAACAGAAGCACATTATAAAGAAAAAGAGCAACATCTTAAAGAATCTCATGAAGAAGCTTTAGAAAAAGAGAGAGTAGAGAATAAAAAAGTTGTTACAAAACAACAAGAAGATTTTGACGTGACAGTTAGTAACAAAAATCGTGAAATTGATGCGTTGAAACTATTCTCAAAAAATCATAGCGAATATGTTACAGATATGAGATTAATTGGTATTCGTGAGAGACTAGTAAATGAAAAGAGAATACGCCCTGAAGATATGCATATTATGGCAAATATTTTCTTGCCTAGTAATGAGTTAACTAATATTGAACGTGTGAGTCATCTAGTACTTACACGAACTGGCTTATATATTATTGACTCTCAATTATTAAAAGGCCATGTTTATAATGGCATTAGTGGTGCGCAATTTAAAGAATTACCTACGATGTCACAAGTTTTTGACACGCTCGACTTAGATTCATCACAGCCACAGACATTGGTCTTGGATCAAAATGAAGATCAACATTCATTATCTTTTGTTAATTATTCGGATAAGATTAAACATATTGAAAAATTAGCAGGAGACTTACAAAATGAATTGAATACTAAATATACGCCAACATCAATACTGTATTTTAATCCTAAAAAGGATAATGATGTGACTATTTCTCATTATACACAATCATCAAATGTTAAAGTTTTAGTTGGTCCTGAACAATTAGAAGAATTCTTTAACAAGTTTGTTTTCCATGGACGCATACAGTACAATGTGGATGATTTACAAGATATCATGGATAAAATTGAGTCATTCAATTAAATTATTAAAGAAATTACTTTATTTTTCATATGAGTGCTTATTATAGTCTTCAAAACAATTACAACAAATTAA
>NZ_JBRIKK010000020.1:0-50724 GCF_052976705.1 Staphylococcus sp. MSU001 | reverse complement strand
TTCCCTCAAGAGTCTCGCCAAAATACTTTGTATTTATATGTAATTTTACATTGAAATACTTTATAAAAAAGGCACTTTCGTATAATTTAATAAACATCACTAAACTAAATTAACGAAGTGCCTTATGCACAAAGATTATAATATGACTCAATATACTCTACCAATGGAAACTTCAGTTCTTATCCCCACAAATGATATTTCACGACATGTAAATGATATTATAGAAACAATTCCCGAGACTGAATTCGATGAATTCATTTGTTTGGACAATCAAAGACTAGGATTTAAAAGATATGCCTATCATCATGATAAAAATGGTTTTAAACGAGACTTTAAATAATATGAATGTGATGATTGTTCCGAATGTCCTCTGAAACATCAATGAATGAACTTTAATTCAAAACAAATAAAAAAATAATGAAGAATTATAATTGGGAATATTTTAAAGACAAAATTAATAAAAAGTTTTCAGAACTAAAAAATTTGATGTGGAGCCTGTTTTTGGATTTATGAAGGCTATATTGTGTTACACTCGAATGTCCGTTCGAGGGATAAATAAAGCCAAAAGAGAACTAGGATTTGTACTAATGGCACTTGATATAAGAAAAGTAACAGCTCAATGAGCTGAAAATAATCAAAAATTTATAAAAAAGACAATTTCGATATTTTTCAATAGAAATTGTCCTTATTTACTTATCTTGGAACTTTATGTCCCAGCCTACTTAATGCTCGATGATATTGTTTAGATAGTGAATGCGGTTCATTATAAAATAGTTTGTGCTTTAAAATGATGGAGTAAAGTGTCGTTTCAATTGCAACATATATTATAAATTAGTTAATAATATATGTTTTAATTTTGATCTCAATGCCATCCTAGAAAACCATATCCATGCCATTAGGGAAATCCCCGATTTTAAATTTAAATGTGAATTACATCACAAAAAACTGAAGTTTTGTTATAAGATGAACATGAAGAGAGAAATACAAAATGATTAAATTTCTGACCTTTTATAAAGTTACATTGTGTTTTGTATTAAAAATTTATATTGATAAAAGGGGCATTTAAAGTATGGCAAAACAAAAACTTGTAATGATTGGTAACGGCATGGCAGGGTTAAGAACGATAGAAGAGATTTTAGAACGTTCACAATCACAATTTGATATTACTATTATTGGAAAAGAACCTTATCCGAACTATAACAGAATTATGTTATCCAATATTTTACAGAAGAAAATGACCGTCGAAGATACGATTATGAATTCTTATGATTGGTATCAAGAGAATAATATTGAATTTATAAATAATGATCCAGTGGAAAAAGTTGATAAAGAAAACAAAATAGTTACTACTTCTAAAGGTATTGAAGTAGAGTATGACATTTGTATTTTCGCTACTGGATCAAAAGCTTTTGTATTACCTATACCGGGTTCAAATCTTCCCAGTGTCATTGGATGGCGAACAATTGATGATACAAATAAAATGATTGAAATTGCCCAAACGAAAAAACGTGCAGTTGTCATTGGTGGAGGTCTTCTAGGCTTAGAATGTGCTAGAGGACTTCTAGATCAAGGAATGGAAGTGACAGTTCTTCATTTAGCTGATTGGCTCATGGAAATGCAATTGGATCGTAAAGCTGGAGAAATGCTTAAAGCAGATTTAGAAAAGCAAGGTATGAAGATTGAACTTCAAGCAAATTCTAAAGAAATCATTGGTGATAAAGATGTTGAAGCCATTAAATTAGCTGACGGTCGGGTGATTGAAACAGATTTAGTAGTCATGGCTGTTGGTATCAGACCTTATACTGAAGTTGCTAAAGATAGTGGATTAGATGTCAATAGAGGTATTGTTGTAAATGATTATATGCAAACATCTGATTCTCATATTTATGCAGTCGGTGAATGTGCCGAACATGATGGGAAAGTTTATGGTTTGGTGGCGCCACTCTATGAACAAGGTAAAGTGCTAGCAGATTATTTAACTGGTAAAGAAACAAAAGGTTATAAAGGATCTACTACTTTCACTTCACTTAAAGTATCTGGTTGCGATTTATATAGCGCAGGGCAAATTGTTGAAGATGAAGATATCCATGGTGTAGAAATCTTTAATAGTGTCGACAATATTTACAAAAAAGTGTATTTAAGTCAAGGTCAAGTCGTTGGTGCTGTCTTGTATGGTGATACTGATGATGGATCACGATTTTATAATATGATGAAAAAACATGAAACGCTTGAAGATTATACACTTGTTTCTTTATTGCATAAAGGTGATGAAGATGCGGGGACATCTATCGCTGATATGTCTGATGATGAAACGATTTGTGGATGTAATGGTGTTGATAAAGGAACAATTGTCAATGCTATAACAACTAAAGGCTTAACGTCTGTAGATGAAGTAACTAAAGTAACAAAAGCAGGTAATTCATGTGGTAAGTGTAAAGGTCAAATTGGTGAGTTATTACAATATACATTAGGTGACGACTTTATTGCAGCAAAACCAACAGGTATTTGTCCATGTACTGATTTAACAAGAGACCAAATTGTAACTCAAATCAGAGCTAAAAATCTCAAAACATCAAAAGAAGTACGACACGTTCTTGATTTCAAAGATAAAGATGGTTGTCCTAAATGTCGACCAGCAATTAATTATTATTTAAATATGGTTTATCCTTTTGAACATCGAGATGAAAAAGACTCTCGCTTCGCTAATGAAAGATATCATGCAAATATACAAAATGATGGTACTTTCTCAGTGATCCCTCAAATGCGCGGTGGCGTTACAGATGCTGATCAACTTATTCGATTAGGGGAAGTTGCTAAAAAGTATAACGTACCACTTGTTAAAGTAACAGGTTCGCAACGTGTAGGTTTATATGGATTGAAGAAAGAAGAATTACCACAAGTTTGGAAAGATTTAGGAATGCGTTCTGCTTCTGCTTATGGTAAAAAGACGCGTTCTGTTAAAAGTTGTGTTGGTAAAGAGTTTTGTCGTTTTGGTACACAATACACAACTCGACTAGGAATAAGACTTGAAAAAACATTTGAATATATTGATACCCCTCATAAATTTAAAATGGGAGTATCAGGTTGTCCGAGAAGTTGTGTAGAGTCTGGTGTTAAAGATTTTGGTGTCATATCTGTTGAAAACGGCTACCAAATATTTATCGGAGGTAATGGTGGCACTGATGTTACTGTAGGTAAATTGTTAACGACAGTTGAAACCGAAGATGAAGTGATTCAATTATGTGGTGCCCTCATGCAATATTACAGAGAAACAGGTATTTACGCTGAAAGAACAGCACCATGGTTAGAACGTATGGGCTTTGAAAATGTCAAGAATGTCTTATTAAATCAAGAAAAGCAAAAAGAACTGTATTTAAGAATTATGGAAGCCAAAAAAGCTGTTGAGAATGAACCATGGGAAGCTATTGTTGAAAATAAAGAAGCACAAAAAATCTTTGAAGTTGAGAAGGTGTAAGAATGAAAGCTAAAGAAAAGGTTAAGGTTACAACAATGAATGAAATGATTCCTCAAATAGGCAAAAAAGTCGTTGTAAACGAAAAAGAAATAGGTATTTTTCTCACAGATAATGGTGATTTATATGCCATTGGAAATATATGCCCGCATAAAGAAGGACCGTTGTCTGAAGGGACTGTAAGTGGTGATTATGTTTACTGTCCGTTACACGATCAAAAAATAGCTTTAAAGACTGGAGAAGTACAACAACCTGATACAGGATGCGTAGAAACATATGAAGTAGAAGTTATTAATGGAGATATTTACTTATGTCTATAACTTATCCTGGCACAGTTTATCTAATCGGTGCAGGACCAGGTAATCCAAACTTACTAACTAAAAAAGCTGAACGGTTAATTAGAGCAGCTGACGTGATTTTATTTGATCGTCTCGTGAATCCTTTCATCTTACAGTATGCTTCTTCTCAAACAAAAGTGATTAATGTAGGAAAGAAACCTTATTGTAAACACATTCAACAAGATGAGATTAATCAAAAAATTGTTGAAGCAGCCAAACAATATCGATGTGTGGTGAGACTAAAGGGGGGCGATCCTGCGATTTTTGGTAGAATTACAGAAGAAGTACAAACATTAGAAAATCATCATATTCATTATGAGATTATCCCTGGTGTGACATCAGCAAGTGCTGCTGTAGCAACTATGAATATGGGATTAACGATGCGTTCTATCGCACCGAGTGTGACCTTCTCAACTGGTCATTTTAAAGATTCGGTTAATCACGATACGGATATTAGGAACTTGATTAATGGAGGCACTTTAGCTATTTATATGGGCGTGAAAAGATTAGGTCAAATTATTAAACAAATTGAATCATATACGAATGAAGACTACCCCATTGCAATAGTGTTTAATGCATCCTGCTACAATGAAAAGATTGTTATAGGTCATTTAAGTACAATTGAAGAACAATTGGCTTCCCAAAAACTAGAAGGTCATCCAGGCATATGCATTTTAGGTAATATACTTGATGACACTAATCGTACTTTGTTGAATAATAATGAGGTTGACAAAGGTAATCTATATTTAATCAAGGGAGATAAAGAGCGTGCAATTGCAAAGGCTGAAACTTTATATGATGAAGGAATCCAATGTCTGATTGATTTTGACCATAGCTACCACATTTCTCAACAAAACGTGTATAACGAAATGATTAAACACAAAAGTATTAAAACAATATATGTATAAAACATTTGGGTCTACAAGTTCATTATGAATTTGTAGGCCTTATTTTTTAGGGAATCTCTAATATCAATTAGGACATTCCCTAATATAATGACTTTGTGAAAAAATGTACAATAAAGATAAGGCACAATACCTATGCATTTATAAAGGATATAAACTTGTATGGTGGGAGGATTAATAAAATGGGAAAATTTGGATTGAATTTCTTTAAGCCGACAGAAAAGTTTAATGGAAATTGGTCGGTATTAGAGCATAAAAGTCGAGAATGGGAAAAGATGTATAGAGAAAGATGGAGCCACGACAAAGTTGTGAGAACGACGCATGGTGTTAACTGTACTGGATCATGTTCATGGAAAGTATTTGTCAAAAATGGCGTAATTACATGGGAAAATCAACAAATTGATTATCCAAGTTGTGGACCTGATATGCCAGAATTTGAGCCAAGAGGTTGTCCGAGAGGTGCATCGTTTTCTTGGTATGAATATAGTCCGTTAAGAGTTAAATATCCTTATATTAGAGGTAAATTATTAGATTTATGGACCGAAGCGCTTGAAGAACAAAATGGAAACCGAATTGCGGCATGGGCATCCATCGTAGAAAATGAAGAAAAAGCCAAACAATATAAAGAAGCAAGAGGTAAAGGTGGACACGTCAGAGCAAATTGGAAAGATGTCACAGATATTATTGCAGCTCAAATTTTATATACCATAAAAAAAGATGGACCGGATCGTATTGCTGGATTTACTCCTATTCCTGCTATGTCGATGATTAGTTATGCTTCAGGTGCAAGATTTATTAATTTGTTAGGTGGAGAAATGTTAAGCTTTTACGATTGGTATGCCGATTTACCACCTGCTTCTCCACAAATTTGGGGTGAGCAAACAGACGTGCCAGAATCCAGTGATTGGTACAATGCTTCATACATTATGATGTGGGGATCAAACGTTCCATTAACACGTACACCTGACGCACATTTTATGACTGAAGTTAGATATAAAGGGGCGAAAGTTATTTCAGTAGCACCTGATTATGCTGAGAATGTTAAGTTCGCCGATCATTGGCTTGCACCACATCCGGGTACAGATGCAGCGATTGCACAAGCAATGACACATGTTATTTTACAGGAATATTATGAAAATCATCCGAATGATATGTTTATTAACTATGCTAAGCAATATTCTGATATGCCGTTTGTCATTATGTTAGATGAAGATGAGAATGGCTATAAAGCAGGTAGATTCTTGCGTGCTTCTGATTTAGGGATGTCAGGTGAAAATAATGAATGGAAGCCAGTTATTCAAGACAAATTGAGTCAACAATTACTTGTTCCTAATGGCACAATGGGCCAACGCTGGGAAGAAGGTAAAAAATGGAATTTGAAACTTGAAACAGAGGACGGTACACCGATTGATCCAATGTTATCAATGGCTGAAAGTGACTATCATGTTGAAACGATTCAATTTCCATACTTTGATAGCAGTGGTGATGGCATCTTTGAGAGACCTATTGCAACGAGAACTATTCAATTAGCTAACAGAGAGAAAGTTAAAATCGCTACGGTTTATGATTTAATGACGAGTCAATATGGTGTCCAACGTTTTGAACACGAACTAGAAGCTACATCATATGATGACGCATCTTCTAAATATACGCCCGCTTGGCAAGAACAAATTACAGGTATCAAAAAAGAGTTAGTGACGAAAGTGGCAAAAGAATTTGCACAAAATGCTATTGATACTGGTGGACGTTCAATGATTATTATGGGGGCTGGTATCAACCATTGGTTTAACTCGGATACTATTTATCGTTCAATACTTAACTTAGTACTATTGTGTGGATGTCAAGGTGTTAACGGTGGTGGTTGGGCACACTATGTTGGACAAGAAAAATGTCGACCAATTGAAGGATGGAATACTATTGCATTTGCTAAAGATTGGCAAGGTCCTCCACGTTTACAAAATGGTACAAGTTGGTTTTATTTCGCTACAGATCAATGGAAGTATGAAGAATCAAATGTAGATAAATTGAAATCACCATTAGCTGAAAATATTAAGCATCAACATCCAGCTGATTACAATGTAACGGCTGCTCGTATGGGTTGGTTGCCTTCATATCCACAGTTTAATAAAAACAGTCTATTGTTTGGAGAAGAAGCTAAAGATGAAGGTGATGATTCAAATGAAGCTATCCTACAAAAAGCGATTGAATCAGTTAAAAATAAAGATACACAATTTGCGATAGAAGATCCAGATTTAAGAAAAAACCATCCTAAAACATTATTTGTATGGAGATCTAATTTAATTTCTAGTTCAGCTAAAGGACAAGAATACTTTATGAAGCACTTGTTAGGTGCGCGCTCTGGTTTAATGGCAGAGCCAAATGAAGATGATAAACCAGAGGAAATTAAATGGCGCGAGGATACAGAAGGGAAACTTGATTTATTAGTATCACTTGATTTCAGAATGACTGCAACGCCATTATATTCAGATATCGTTTTACCTGCTGCAACTTGGTATGAAAAACATGATTTATCTTCAACAGACATGCATCCATTTATTCATCCATTTAATCCAGCAATCGACCCATTATGGGAATCGCGTTCGGACTGGGATATTTATAAAACTCTAAGTAAAGCTGTTTCAGAAATGGCCAAAGATTATCTTCCAGGTAAATTTAAAGATGTCGTAACTACGCCATTAGGACATGATTCTAAACAAGAAATTTCAACTGAATACGGTATTGTAAAAGATTGGTCTAAGGGAGAAATTGAAGGTGTACCAGGTAAAACAATGCCTAATTTTTCTATAGTAGAGCGAGACTATACACAAATTTACGATAAATTCGTTACTGTTGGTCCAAAACTAGAAAAAGGAAAAATAGGTGCCCATGGGGTGAGTTATAGCGTTAGTGAAGAGTACGAAGAACTTAAAAGTATGGTTGGAACTTGGAATGATGATAATACTACTTCAGTTAAAAATGATAGACCGAGAATAGATACAGCGAGAAAAGTAGCAGATGTCATTTTGAATATATCCTCTGCTACAAACGGCAAATTATCACAAAAGTCATATGAAGATTTAGAAAATCAAACAGGTATGGAACTTAAAGATATTTCTAAAGAACGTGCTTCTGAAAAGATATCATTTTTAAACATTACTTCTCAGCCAAGAGAAGTGATTCCAACTGCAGTATTCCCTGGCTCTAATAAAGATGGAAGACGCTACTCACCGTTTACAACTAATGTGGAACGTTTAGTGCCATTTAGAACGCTAACTGGACGTCAAAGTTATTATATAGATCATGAGGTATTCCAACAATTTGGAGAAAGTTTACCGGTATATAAACCAACTTTACCTCCAATGGTATTTGGTGCTCGTGATAAAAAAGTTAAAGGTGGACAAGATACATTAGTGCTTCGATACCTTACACCTCATGGAAAATGGAACATTCATTCAACTTATCAAGATAATGAACGCATGTTGACATTGTTTAGAGGTGGGCCAGTTGTATGGATTTCAAATGAAGACGCTGCTGACCATGGCATTAATGATAACGACTGGTTAGAAGTATACAACAGAAACGGAGTTGTTACTGCCAGAGCTGTAACATCTCATCGTATGCCTAGAGGCACAATGTTTATGTATCATGCACAAGATAAACACATAGAGACACCTGGTTCTGAAATTACTGATACTCGTGGAGGTTCTCATAATGCACCTACTCGTATTCACTTGAAACCTACTCAATTAGTAGGAGGATATGCACAAATTAGTTATCACTTTAACTATTATGGACCAATTGGAAATCAAAGAGATGAGTATGTAGCTGTTAGAAAAATGAAGGAGGTCAATTGGCTTGAAGATTAAAGCACAAGTTGCAATGGTATTGAATCTAGACAAATGTATTGGTTGTCATACTTGCAGTGTGACATGTAAAAACACATGGACAAATCGACCTGGTGCAGAGTATATGTGGTTTAATAACGTAGAAACGAAACCGGGCGTAGGATATCCAAAAAGATGGGAAGACCAAGGACAATATAAAGGTGGTTGGGTGCTAAATAAAAAAGGAAAGCTTGAATTAAAATCTGGTAATAGATGGTCAAAGATTGCTTTAGGTAAAATCTTCTATAATCCTGACATGCCACTCATTCAAGATTATTATGAACCATGGACATATAACTATGAACATTTGACCAATGCCAAACAAGGACAACACTCTCCCGTGGCGACAGCACACTCTTTAATTTCAGGTGATAGATTGAATCTTAAATGGGGACCAAACTGGGAAGATGATTTAGCTGGAGGCCACATTACAGGACCAGAGGATCCAAATATTCAGAAAATAGAAGAAGATATTAAATTCCAATTCGATGAGACATTTATGATGTATTTACCAAGACTATGTGAACACTGTTTAAATCCAAGTTGCGTAGCATCTTGTCCATCAGGAGCTATGTATAAACGAGATGAGGATGGTATCGTACTCGTCGATCAAGAAGCCTGTCGAGGTTGGAGATACTGTATGACTGGATGTCCGTATAAAAAAGTATATTTTAACTGGAAAACGAATAAAGCTGAAAAATGTACATTTTGTTTCCCACGAATCGAAGCTGGTATGCCAACTGTATGTTCAGAAACTTGTACAGGACGTATGAGATATTTAGGTGTTTTATTATATGACGCAGATCGTGTTCAAGAAGCGGCTTCAGCTAAAGATGAAAAAGACTTATACGAAAAACAATTAGACCTATTCCTTGATCCATTTGATGAGGAAGTCATTGCTCAAGCTGAAAAAGATGGAATAAATCAAGAATGGATCACAGCAGCTCAAAACTCACCAGTGTATAAATTGGCAATAGAATATAAAATGGCCTTTCCATTGCATCCTGAATTTAGAACTATGCCAATGGTATGGTATTGTCCACCTTTAAGTCCTATTATGAGTTATTTCGAAGGTGAAAATGCAGGTCAAAATCCAGACATGATTTTCCCAGCTATTGAAGAAATGCGTTTACCTATTCAATACTTAGCAAATTTATTAACTGCTGGCGACACAGAACCTGTTAAAGAGGGCTTACAAAAAATGGCGATGATGCGAAGTTATATGCGTTCTCAAATAACAAACCAACCTTTCGATACATCTAAATTAGAACGATTAGGACTTACTGAAAGACAGATGACTGAAATGTATCGCTTACTAGGTATTGCTAAATATGAAGATCGTTTTGTTGTGCCTTCTTCTCATAAAGAAACATATTTAGATACTTATAAAGCGCAAGGAAGTCAAGGTTATGGTGGAGAGTACTTTGGCTCTAATTGTGAAGGTTGTGGTGTTGCAGTTCAATCAGGTAAAACTGGACAAGAAATTTATAATGAAAATTTCTATGGAGGGATCTTCCGTGATTAACCTTGAACAATTAAGTCAATACCAAGATAGCTTAGGCTATCTTGGTCAACAAATGAATTTTCCAGAAAAAATGACATTTCACCCAAAAATATTTGAAGAAACCATTTCTAAGTCTCATCCTGGCTATGAAGAATTGCTTGCATATAGAGAAATCATGATGAATTATACTTTGTCAGAAATTAAAGCTATCTATACAGATACATTTGATTTTAGTAAAAAACACCCACTCTATATGACATTTAATAAATTTGACACGCAAAAGGAACGTGGACAAATGCTAGCTAAATTGAAGGTTTTATACGAAATGTTTGGACTAAAAATGGTTGATAATGAATTATCTGATTTTCTTCCATTGATGC
This sequence comes from Staphylococcus sp. MSU001, assembly GCF_052976705.1. Taxonomy (NCBI): domain Bacteria; kingdom Bacillati; phylum Bacillota; class Bacilli; order Caryophanales; family Staphylococcaceae; genus Staphylococcus; species Staphylococcus sp. MSU001. The sequence continues at coordinate 40,241 of NZ_JBRIKK010000020.1, read as the reverse complement.
TACAGTTTTTGCAAGTTGCTGATTTTAAAAATGATAGTCGAGCACAGGAAAACCTTCAACTAGTCATTATGATTATTGAAGATGGCACATATGAAATGGCAAATACCCTTGCTGAAAACAATAATCCCTATGCATATGTTGTCAGTGCATTAAGAAAAACGTTAAAAGCGTGTATCATGCCTTTGAAAGAGGTGGAAAATCATGCTTAATCAATTTGTATGGGTTATTTATCCATATTTATGTTTAGCAATATTTGTTATTGGACATATCGCAAGATATAAATACGATCAATTTTCATGGACAGCAAAGTCGAGTGAAATGATTGAAAAGAAACAATTAAAATGGGGAAGTTTACTTTTTCATTTAGGTATTATTCCGGTGTTCTTTGGTCATGTTGTGGGATTATTGATTCCCGCTAATTGGTTAGAGGCGATAGGTGTAAATAATCATATCTATCATATAGGTGCAGTTTATATAGGTAGTGTTTTTGGTATAATAACATTAATAGGAATGTTGTTGCTAACTTTAAGACGACTATCCATCAAAAATGTTAGACGATTAAGTTCATTTTCAGATATATTCGTGAATCTCGTTTTGTTGATTATTTTAATAATGGGTTGTTATTCTACGCTTGTAACCAATGCGATTCAACCTGAATTTGATTATCGTCAAACCATTGCGATATGGTTTAGACATTTATTCATGTTTTCTCCAAATGCTGACTTAATGTTAAACGTGCCTTGGTCGTTTAAACTGCACATATTATTAGGGTTTATAGTATTTGCGTGTTGGCCATTTACTCGTTTAGTACATGTTTGGAGTGTACCACTGTCTTATATGAATAGAAGATACATTGTTTATCGCAAAAACAAAATTTAATTTATTATGAGGTGAAAGTGTGGAACCAGAATCTTTAAAACATAATCAACATTTACAAATGAATTTAGATAAGTTGAGAGCGCAAGAGGGTTATGATTTTGGTGGTATCGCTTTATATGATTATCATCACACTTCATCACCAATTAAATGGCAATATGTTTCAGGTAATACAAATGATAGATATAAACTTATCATTTTGAGAAAGGGTAGAGGGCTTGCTGGAATGGTGATGAAAACCGGTAAACGTATGGTTATTGCTGATGTAGATACAGCTTTATCTCCAGAAGAGAAAGTTAAATTTCCAATCATTCTTAGTGAGTCATTGACAGCTGTAGTTGCAGTACCTTTATGGTTAGAAAATTCAATGTATGGCGTTTTACTATTAGGTCAAAGAAATCATCAGCCGTTACCTCAGTCATTGGACCAACTTAATATTGAAAAACAAATCGGTATTTTTACAGAAATAAACTAGGTGGTAAATATGTTGGAGCAAACTGATTTAAGTTTAGAGCAATTACTTAAGAATTATTATGAAACCACGAACGAGAAAATTGTATTTGTTAATAGGTATGGAAAAATTATTGCTATGAATGACGCAGCAAAAGATATTTTAACTGAAGAAGATAATTATAATGCTATGACAAATGCGATTTGTCATCGATGTGAAGGATACTCTAATGAATATGATGTACAATCGTGTAAAGATTGTTTTTTAGAAACAACGCAATTACAACATTCAAATTTCCAAGTATTTATGAAGACAAAAGATAACGAAATTAAGCCTTTTACAGCTATGTATCAAAATATTGATGAACAAAGAGGTATTAGTGCATTTACATTACAGAATGTGGCGCCCCAGATTGAAAGGCAAGAAAAGATGTATCAACAAAAAATGTTACATCGTTCAATTCAAGCACAAGAAAATGAACGGAAGCGTATTTCTAGAGAATTACATGATAGTGTAATACAGGATATGCTCAATATAGATGTTGAACTAAGGCTTTTGAAGTATAAGCACAAGGATAAGGTGTTAGCTGAAACATCTCAACGTATAGAAGGACTATTATCACAGCTTATTGATGATATTAGAAATATGTCTGTTGAATTACGACCTTCTTCTCTCGATGATTTAGGTATTGAAGCAGCTTTTAAATCATATTTTAAACAGTTTGAAGAAAATTATGGTATGCATATTAAATATGATTCAAACATTAAAGGCATGCGGTTTGATAGTGAAATTGAAACAGTTGTTTATCGTGTAGTTCAAGAGGGGTTATTTAATGCTCTAAAGTATGCTGGGGTTAATGAAATTGAGGTAAGTACGCATAGTGATGGTAAGCAGCTTGTAGCAGAGGTTGTGGATCGAGGTAAGGGGTTTAGTTTAGATCATCATCCTAAAGGCACTGGACTTGGATTATACGGGATGAGAGAACGTGCAGATTTAGTTAACGGTCACGTTAATATAGAGACACATATTAATAGAGGTACTATAATTACATTAGATATACCGATTTAAGTTGATGATGTAAGTTGGGGGAATTGAAGTGAAAATAGTTATAGCGGATGACCATGCAGTTGTTAGGACAGGATTTTCAATGATATTAAATTATCAAGAAGATATGGAAGTTGTTGCAACTGCAGCTGACGGGGTTGAAGCTTACCAAAAAGTGTTAGAACATCAACCAGATGTTTTAATATTAGATTTGAGCATGCCACCAGGAGAGTCTGGCTTAATCGCAACCAGTAAAATTTCTGAAAGTTTTCCTGAAACTAAAATTTTAATACTTACGATGTTTGATGACGAAGAATATTTATTTCATGTGTTAAAAAGTGGTGCTAAAGGATATATTTTAAAGAATTCACCTGATGAGCAATTAATATTGGCCGTACGTACAGTATATCAAGGTGAAACTTATGTTGATATGAAATTGACGACGTCTTTAGTCAATGAGTTTGTCAATCAATCTCAAACGGATGAAGTATCATCCTCTTCAGATCCATTTAAAATTTTATCGAAACGAGAGTTAGAAATATTACCTCTTATAGCTAAAGGCTATGGCAATAAAGATATTGCAGAAAAGTTGTTTGTATCAGTGAAAACGGTAGAAGCACATAAAACGCATATTATGACGAAACTAAATTTAAAGAGTAAACCTGAATTAGTTGAATATGCCTTAAAGAAAAAATTATTAGAATTTTAAGTATATCATGATTGATTATTAGGGCTTACTTAGTCTATGGCTAAGTAGTCCTTTTTTTGTAGCTTTATATAGGGAAAAATAAAAGTAGAATCAGGGGATATCCTTATGTTCATAATTTCACAAACATATTAAAATGTATTTGTGATTGGTACTTTGTTTATAATTTTGTTTTATATGATTAATTTTGACCTCTTATTAAGCCCTCACAAAGTACCAATACACCTTATAATTAAATCAGATGAAGGTGAATCAAAATGAACATGAAAAAGGGTGTTTCTCAGCTTACGTTACAGACATTGAGTTTGGTCGCTGGTTTTATGGCATGGAGTATCATTTCTCCATTAATGCCATTTATTTCACAAGATGTTGATATTTCTCCGGGACAAATATCTGTCATTTTAGCTATTCCTGTTATTTTAGGTTCTGTACTACGTGTGCCATTTGGGTACTTAACTAATATTGTAGGAGCTAAATGGGTGTTTTTCTGGAGTTTTATTGTATTATTACTTCCAATTTTTCTTTTAGGTCAAGCTCAATCACCCGGTATGCTAATGCTATCAGGATTCTTTCTAGGAATTGGTGGCGCAATTTTTTCAGTGGGTGTTACTTCTGTACCCAAATACTTTTCAAAAGACAAAGTTGGTTTAGCAAATGGTATATATGGTGTAGGTAATATTGGTACTGCAGTATCCTCATTTTGTGCCCCAGTGTTAGCAGGTGCAATTGGGTGGCAAAATACAGTTCGTAGTTATTTAATTATTCTTAGTATATTTGCAATTTTAATGTTTCTTTTAGGGGATAAAAATGAGCCAAAAGTGAAGATTCCTTTGATGGCTCAAGTCAAAGACCTATCTAAGAATTATAAGTTGTATTATTTAAGTTTGTGGTATTTTATTACTTTTGGAGCTTTTGTGGCTTTTGGGATTTTTTTACCGAACTTCCTAGTTGATCATTTTAGTATTGATAAAGTTGATGCGGGTATTCGTTCAGGTATATTTATAGCACTAGCGACGTTCCTGAGACCCGTTGGCGGAGTTATAGGTGATAAATTTAATGCGGTACAAGCGCTTATCATCGACTTCGTGATAATGATTATTGGTGCACTTATTTTAAGCTTATCTAGTCATATTGTTCTGTTTACAATAGGCTGTTTAGCAATTAGTATCTGTGCGGGTATAGGTAATGGTTTAATATTTAAATTAGTACCTTCATACTTTTCTAAAGAAGCAGGTTCAGCGAATGGTATTGTATCCATGATGGGGGGACTAGGTGGTTTCTTCCCACCACTAGTGATTACTTTTGTGACGAGTATCACTGGTTCAAGTCATCTCGCTTTCTTCTTCTTAGCTATATTTGGTGTAATTGCTCTTATTACAATGATTCATTTAAATAAAAAAGAAAAAGCTGTTCGTATATAAATAAAAATTGTGTCCTAAGGTGAGCATTAAAGTTTGTTCAAATTAGGGCACATTTTTGTTTAATATCAAAATAAATGATTCAAAAAATTTTGCTATTTTTCGTTTCATTAGAATGAAATAACTAGCAGTCAGTTTTCATACATATACTAAATCAAAGACTGTCAATGAATTATGAAACAATCATCTTTTTAAAACATTGGCAGTTGAAAAATTATTTAAAAAAATATACGTATATCTTAATGTTTTAACATAATTCCACGTTGTTATATATGTGAATAACTGCTTTTACAATCAAACACTCTACTTCCATCAAAATAGCTATACAATTGCTTATTTCAACCTCCTTTATATGAAGCGAAACAAACAACACTACATCTTGATAGTCTATTTAAATACCAACTTAATTTACATTTTCAGATGTTAAAATGGATAATTATTAAATTATCTATAATCATTCACTAGTGATCTCTACAATGTTTGTAATTGATAACGTATAAATAAAGTGATGTAACTTGTAAAAAAGAGGTATTTAGATAAGTTTAGTAGGAATTAGGTGTAAAAAAATATACTGACTGTACGAGAGAATAAGACAAAAGCTTACTTTAGACATACTATTACTATTAAATTGTGTCGCTATTGCTAAAGTTGAAAGTTTTGTTGTATTTAAAAAGCTTACTTTTGTCTCTAGTCTCTATAAGTATCACTTTTCCACTGTTTTATCAAAATTTTTCGTTACAAAATTTTGCAAGTCTTCAACTAAATTTTGGGTTTCTTCTTGAGTAATATTAAATTCATTAAAAACACTTTGTGAAATATCAGAAAGAACATTTTGAATATCCTTGCCACGTTCTGTCAAAGAAATTTGAAGGTTACGTTCATCTTGTTCTTCACGAGTTCGAATGACATAATTCTTTTTCTCTAATTTTTTTAATAATGGTGTTAGCGTGCCAGAATCCAAGAAGACTCTTTCGCCTAGTTTTTTAATGTTAAGTTTCTCATCATCTTCTATCGCCATTAATACAATATAACCTGTGTATGTAAGACCATACTCTTTTAGGTAATCTGTATATTTTTTGATGATTTCTTTAGAGGAAACATAAAATAAAAAACATAATTGTTTGCTCAAATAACTATTCTCTACATACATTTAATCACTCCTTGTTAAGGTAACAATATTATGAAGCGTATCACTTGTCAAGTACTGATTTCATCACTATAATTCAAATTGTTTTAAATTAAATTTATCAAATATTTGAATGAGTTTAATTTGATAACAAAGCAATTTTTTTAAAATTGGAGGGGTGTGAAAATTGACACGTATCAATGACTTTAACGAAGTGCTTAACAGTAGAAAATCAGTAAAGGTTTTTGACGAGAATTATAAAATTTCTCGAGAAGAAATGGATGAAATCATTACTAAAGCAACACAAGCACCTTCATCGGTTAATATGCAACCATGGAGAATTGCTGTTGTAGAAAGTGATGAAATGAAAGAAAAAGTTAAAGAATCATTTGGATTCAATTCCAGACAGTTAACTACATCCTCAGCTATGTTAATTATTTTTGGAGATTTACAAAACTACGAAAAAGCTGAACAGATTTATGGCGATGCTGTAGAACAACAATTGATGACGGAAGATATCAAAGCACAACTGTTAGATTGGATATTACCTTATTATAAAAACTTATCTAGAGAAGGCATGAAAGATATTGTGAATATAGATAGTAGTTTAATGGCAATGCAATTAATGCTTACAGCAAAAGCTCACGGTTACGATACAAACCCTATTGGTGGTTTCGATAAAGAAAATATTGCGGATATTATCGGTTATGATTCTGACAGATATGTGCCAGTTTTAGCGATTGCTATAGGTAAAAAAGCACAAGATGCACACGATTCAGTGAGACTTCCGATTGATGATGTAAGGGAATTTTTATAAAACTTCTTAAAATTTTCACATTTACAAACGAACATTTTGTTACAATTTAACTAAATCTTTCTTTTCTATACGAATTAATCGTCTATAATTGTGTGTGATAAGATAAAAGGAGTTTCTATAATAATGAGTAAGAAACAAGTTATTTTTAGGGTAATCATTATTTTGATTATCTCTCTAATATTAGCAATTGCATTTTTCTTCGGACTCAAGGCTTATCAAGGTCATAAAAATCTTGAACTGATTGATAGCTATATGAGCGACCATCATCTTAATGATAAAGTGAAAAAAGACAAAACATCATATAGCACTAAAAAGGGACTATACTATAAAGAAGTCGTTTTCAAAGATGAACCTAACGTGACATATGTGATTCAACCTATCAGTACTTCAAAAGGAATATTCATTGAAGGTTTTGATAGCGAAACGAAGAAAAGTATTAAAAAAGCAAAACATAGTGATTTTGATCAAAAATATAAACCTTCTAAATAAAGGATTAACACACAGTTTTATTTAAACATAGAGCTGTGTGTTTTTTATTGGCGTTTTTAATAGGAAGAAATGCAACATGCATATATTTCTAGTGGAAAAAATTATATAGCTATTTTGATGTTATCTGATATAATTAAGTGATGTCAGATGAAGGGGAGTTTGCATAATGGCTCTATTCAAGAAAAAAATAAGTCTACCAACGCAAGTAATTATTGCTTTGGTACTCGGTGTCATCGCTGGTCTATTACTATATGGACAAGATGATGTTGCAAATTATATTAAGCCATTTGGTGATGTATTCTTAAATTTAATTAAGATGATCATCATTCCGATTGTATTTTGTTCATTAGCCTTATCTATTTCAAATTTAGGGGATTCTAAAAAGGTAGGAAGCTATGGATGGAAAGCAATCCTTTATTTCGAGATTATTACAACTATCGCCATAGGTTTAGGTCTTATCATTGGTAATCTATTCAAACCAGGTTCAGGTCTAGATCCAGATAAATTACCTAAAGGCGATATTACTAAATATCAATCATCTGCACATTCAGCAGAACAAGCGACTACTTATGGTAATCATCTTATAGATACATTAGTTCATATTGTGCCAACGAATTTATTTGAATCTATGGCAAAAGGTGAGTTATTACCGATTATCTTTTTCGCAGTATTTTTTGGATTAGGATTAGCTGCGATAGGAGAAAAAGCAGAACCCGTTAAAGGATTCTTAAATGGTACTTTAGAAGCTGTATTTTGGATGATCAATAAAATTTTAAAATTAGCTCCAATTGGAGTATTTGCATTTATTTGTACGACAGTAATGACTTTTGGTGCTTCAGCATTAATTCCATTATTTAAATTACTAGTTGTTGTAGTATTTGCTATGGTTTTCTTTGTTATCGTAGTGTTAGGAATTGTTGCAAGAATGGTTGGAATAAGTATTTTTTCAATCATGAAGATACTTAAAAGTGAATTGTTACTTGCCTTTTCTACTTCAAGTTCAGAAGCAGTATTGCCGATTATGATGAAGAAAATGGAACGTTTTGGTTCGCCAAAAGATGTTACTTCATTTGTTATCCCTATCGGTTATTCATTTAATTTAGATGGCTCAGCTTTATATCAATCTATAGCTGCTCTATTTGTTGCTCAAATGTATAATATACATTTATCATTAACTGAACAACTTGTATTAATGGCCACACTTATGATTGCTTCAAAAGGTATGGCTGGGGTGCCGGGCGTATCTATTGTAGTTTTATTAACAACATTAAGTTCTATGAATATACCAGCACAAGGTCTTGCTTTAATTATTGGCGTTGATCGTTTATTAGATATGGTGCGTACATGTGTTAATGTTATTGGTAATGCACTCTCAACAGTTGTTATTGCTAAATGGGAAAACGTCTATGATAAAGAGAAAGGTCAAAACTACTTAAATTCAATTTAAAAAATTTATATATCTGACATTTTAGAGCCACTTACAATCTATGATTGATAGTGGCTCTTATGCATTTTTAAAAAATGTAAATTTAAAAAGCACAAAAATGACTTTTTAGTTTAAAATCATCTTTGTGCTAAATTGTTCTAATTTAAATGCAAGTTTTAATACTTCTACATTCCGTGTTTCATATTACCCATATCATGGATTTTTGACATTAAACCATGAGGTACGTCATCGTGATCAACTTTCTTAACTTTAGTAATTTTTCCAGTTTTTTCATCTTTAAAGAGCATAACAAAATCTTCTTTTTTAACTGACACATTAGCATCTTTTGGTAATTCTACGTTTTTTTCAATTTTTTCATTTTTCGTATTAATCATTTTATCGATAGTCGTGCTATCTTTCATAATACCGTAGTATGAATCTTTCTTACCATCCACGAACATCATGATTACTAGTACAATACATACAATAACCATAACTGCGATAAGGCCTATACCTAATCCTTTTTTATTTTTCATTATTGAAAACTCCTTTATCTATATTAATTCATTTATACATAATTTTAAGTCATTTTGCAATTATATATTGTAGTATAAAGAAAATAAAGTTTATAAAATGGAGCTTGATGATATGATTGACAAAAAATGGACAATAAATAACCGCATCATAATCTAAAATGATTATAATACGGTAAATTTTGATATGACTTTATAATTCAATTGTAGCTGGCGTATCTAGTTCATCATCATTCATTAATTTAATTGAACGCGGTATAACTTTGAGTACACATAATTCTGGATCTTCTTTTGAATTGAAAAATGTTTTGTCTTGAGTTTCCCATAACCAATCAATAACTTTTTGATCTTTGACAACTTCTATAGTGGCATCTATTTCAACAAAGCTATTATTTGTTGTTTCGTTATAGCCTAATAAAATGTGAGCATCAGGATTATTTTCTATTTCTTCGACTTTTAGTGAATTGATATTCGTTTTTGTATATAAGTTTAAGTCATCATTGTAAAAGACCATATATCTGCTATTAGGTTTATTATGATGTGCAGTTGATAGGACACCAATTTTTGAAGAACTTAATACCTTTTCTATTGCTCTTGTCACTTGTTGTTTATTCAAAATTATCATCTCCTTATTATTGTGTATATCCTTATCACACATAATTTAAACGATACAATCTTATGATGATTTTTAAGAAGGTTTAAAACAAATATATTTGACTTCATCGTGTTTTAAGGTGACTTGGAAAGGAAGATGATGGTCATGTTGTATAGCTAATTCTGTTTTTGGTTGATTTGATTTATCAAGTTCATCAAGAATACTACGTTCAATATAAAATTGTTGTTTAGTTTGTGGTAGAAGGTTTTGAATTGCACCATGCTCATGATTTAACGTTTTAATAATAATTAATGAGTTGGTCGATAATGTATTTTTAAATACGTAGCGCTGTTGACTATCAGATAGATAACGATCATTTATTTTATTAAATAATAAAAAGTGATAGTTACCATCTTTGCGACTCATTAAAAAATTGTTGGCTATCTCTAAAGGTTCATTTAGAAATGATTCAATTAATTTATAGAGGTGCATGAGAGGTAGAGGACTACCATAACGATTAAATAAGGCAATAAAAGGGCTCTCATCTTCTATCAGTTGATAACTTACACCACCCCCGTAACGCATTAATGCGACTAAATGACAAACAAGGTCAGATAATTGAAGTGGATAAGTACCATTGTTTGTATATTTAAAACACTTTAAAGATAAATTATTGTAAACAAATTTAGTTGAAGGTATACCAGAATCTAATATAAATTGTTTATAATTTTCAAAGTGTGTGGACGAATGTAAGTACGATTTACGTTTGGTAATTAATGAGTTTTTGGTTTCTAGATTTTCAATGTCTATAAAATAGTAATCGAAATTCAATCGCTTCATCATATCATAAGTTCGATCAATAGAAGAATTTTGGTGTAGTAATCCTTCAACAGTTATACTATAACGAATAGCCTTATTTTTATTTTTAATTTTTAAATGGCATAAATGTATATCGTTCACTGACAAACTCTCAGTATCAAAGACTAACATAAATTTAACCATTTTTTTGTTCATTTTATAATCTTGGTGGCTATTAAGAAATAATAAAATTATTTCTTTGATAGATTCAAATTCATTTGTAGATGTTAATCTCATGGCTAAACCTATATTTTTTTCGAATAATTTTTCAAAGCATCGATTTAATAAATTAAAGTTCACCTCTCGCGTCGAAATATCAGTAATATCATTGATAAAAATTACAGCTTGTGGCATGGAGGTAAGATCAATGTTGTAATATTCATTAAAAACAAATTGAAATAATTCGTTGAAATTTTGAAAACGTATAAACGCTTTAGAGTTTTTAGTCTGATCTTGAGGATAAAATTCATTGATATCTCTTTCAGTTGTTTCAGTAGCCAAATGATCACTAAACTCAAATTGATTAATTAATTCAATATATTGTGAAAAGTCAGTATCACTAAAACTTATCGAAGGTAAGGGGTCTAACTTAGAGTTAAGCGTTCGGTATTGTTTTGGGCTACAACCTAAATAATTTTTAAATTGATTTGTAAAATTGGTATGACTACTAAATCCAGATTGTTCTGAAATAGCGTTAATCGAGTCCTCAGATGAAAGTAGCCTTTTTATAGAGTCAATCACTTTTAAGCTTGTAAAATAATCTTTAAAATTCATATTAAGATATCTTACAAATAGGTTAGAACAATAAGATTCAGATATATTACAATGTTGAGCTACTTCTCGTAGTGAGAGTGACTGTGATACTTTTGAATGAATAAATGTTAATCCTTCAGTAAACACTGAATGATTAACTGCAATTTGAGGAATATATTTTTTCTTATATCGAATGACTGCTTCTTTTAGAAGCGTCTGTATTATTTTAGAGATGGATTGCTCATCTTGATTTTCTCCTTTTATTAAATGTTGAATAGCTTGTAAAATAATTGTTTTAACAAAACTGCTTGATTGTAATAAATGCCTGTCAAAATAACATTTAAAAAATTTATTGTCTTTACTATAAAAATAAATAACTGGAATAGAAAGTAATACGAGATTCGAAGCACTATTAATAAAATAGATGTCAGATTGATTAATGATAGCTATATGATTACCTAAATCTTTTGTTTCACCATTAATAGTGATTTTTAAGTCATTTGTAAGTGAAAACATTAGAATAATTCTATTAATATTGCGTTCAGGGGGAGAATGATATTCTTTATATATATTTAAAAAACATGTCATTGTATATTACATTAGCTCCTTGAATGAATTGAATAACTAAATTTAAATGTGACCGTGTATATTTATTTCGCTCAATTATTTAGTTGTTTTGATAGAATAATAAATGTAATTATAAGCGATTGATAAAGAAATAGTAATAGTAAAAAATAAAATTTTTCTTGGCTAAATATAGAAAATTGTTAGAAATTATAAGTTTCGCACAATATAAAAGTTGATTTAGGAATATAGGGTCATTATTTTGGAAAATTTAGATAGAGTCAAAAAGAGATTTTTACTACATAATTAATGTTAGATTTCGTTTCCTTTTAAAAATCTAAAAGAGTAATTTAGAGGTTTAGGGGAAGTTCGAATGAATTATAAAACGAAGTCACTGTAATTAAATGTACGCTGCTCATTTCAACGTTAATCGAAAGAACAATAAAAGGGATATCGACCATAACAAGACTCAACATGTTAGATGTGTCATTATTTAGCACTTATTACTAATTGAGTAAAAATGTTTCATGCTTATGTAATCTTTTAAAACTTTTCCAATTACATCAATGAATTTAACAACTAGAAAACACAAGCACCATGATCTGAAAACAACTCCATTAAAATTCTATTTCTTGATTATTAATTTTTTAAATTAAGATGAATAAACATTAGTATATGGGTAGTTTTGATGAAAGTTAAACATTTTATTTCAACATCAAGAATCAACATCGATGCACGTTTTAAATGTACCATAAGTTTATGTTCATTATTGAAGTAGCAACAATTAGAATTTTAAATTAAAATGACTCTCCCCCAAAGTAACATTTAATTTAAATTTTAAGCATTGTCATGGTGTTCGCCGAAAAGTTTTAGATTTTATTAAGTATTCATATCGCTTTTAATTCTTTTCAACAAATAGTTTAAAGACATAGTCTCAAACATACTTATAAACTCCATTGTCTTATAAATTATAAATGTGAGTGATTTGATGAGTAGAATTCTCATATAGATGCCATCATCTATAGGCGTACATTTTCGCAAGATTTTCTGTATAAACGATATGTACAGATTTTAAACTGCCTGCAAAGTTTCAAACCACTGTGCCGGCAGTTTTTTTATGTTCAAATCAAATATGACATATAAATAAAGATCTGTTTTTACGTATTCATCTTGTATGACGTAACATAATTGTTAAATGATTTTGTCAATTCATTTTGTAATATTGAGTATAGTACTTTGTTGTAAGTACTCGACAGCATATTTATCTGCTAAATTTTTTAAAAAAGACAACAGCTCAAAATAGTCGATTTGATTTTCAATATACAACTTCTTTAATTCTCGGCTATGTTGTTTTTCATATTGTGTACATTGTTTTTTGAAGTATCCCCACATATGTTCAAAAGCATTGATGACTGATCCTTTGGTCGGTGTGATGGTTAAAGCGTTCGCAATATGTTCTTCCACTTCATCCAATGTGGTAGGTGATTTTAGTAACGTTCTTATCGAATGATATGAATTTTGATCATGAAATAACACTCGATATTTTTCCTCACGCCACAATTTTTCTATTTTTCCGCGTTCTTTCAACTAAAGCCCCTCCATAGTGATATTGATGTAACTGCAGATATTAAAGCTAGTTTAATATTTTTCAAGAAAAATGAATAGGGGTATTGTGTAAATGATTGGAACCGATTACAATATAATTAAGTGATTGGAACCGGTTCTAAAAGGAGGATGAATATGAGTTATAAAAAATCTGCTGAAGAAATACTTAAAGCAATTGGCGGTGAAGAAAATTTAGATGCAATGGCACATTGTGCAACTCGATTACGTTTAGTACTGAACGATGAGAGTAAAGTAGATGAAGATACCTTGTCTAATATGGACGTCGTCAAAGGAACATTCTCTACAGGTGGTCAATACCAAATTATTATAGGTTCAGGGACAGTAAATAAAGTGTTTAATGAATTAGAAAAAATAACTGGAAAAGAAGCATCTACGACTTCAGAAGTTAAAGATAAATCATCTAAGCATATGAATCCATTCCAAAAATTTGTGAAAATGTTATCTGATATCTTTGTTCCTATTATTCCGGCTATTGTAGCTGGTGGTTTGTTAATGGGATTAAATAATATTTTCACAGCTAAAGATTTGTTCTATGATGGTAAATCTATCATAGATGTACATAGTCAATTTTCTGGCTTGGCTGATATGATTAATATATTTGCAAATGCACCTTTTACGTTATTGCCAATACTTATTGGTTTTAGTGCAGCTAAGCGATTTGGTGGTAATCCTTATTTAGGTGCAGCTCTAGGTATGATACTTGTTCACCCTGGATTAATGAGTGCATATGATTTTCCAAAAGCTTTAGAAGCAGGAAAAGCTATTCCACATTGGGATGTCTTTGGGCTACATATTAATGAAGTTGGTTATCAGGGACAAGTATTACCTATGCTCGTAGCAACATATATTTTAGCTACAATTGAAAAATGGTTACGTAAGGTTATTCCAACTGTGTTAGATAATTTATTGACACCATTATTATCAATTTTTATTACAGCATTTATAACATTTTTATTTGTAGGGCCTGTCACTCGTCAATTAGGTTATTGGTTATCTGATGGATTGACTTGGTTATATGAATTTGGTGGCGCTATTGGTGGACTCATATTTGGTTTATTATATGCGCCAATCGTCATTACAGGAATGCACCATAGCTTTATTGCAGTTGAAACGACATTAATTGCTGATGCGACTAAAACAGGTGGCTCATTTATCTTCCCAATCGCAACTATGTCAAATATTGCACAAGGTGGTGCAGCTTTAGCTGCATTCTTTATCATTAAGCAAAATAAAAAATTAAAAGGTGTTGCTTCCGCAGCAGGTATTTCAGCTTTACTAGGAATTACAGAACCAGCAATGTTTGGTGTCAATCTTAAATTGAGATATCCATTTATAGGTGCTGTTGCAGGATCAGGTATAGGTGCTGCTTATATTTCATTCTTCAAAGTAAAAGCGATAGCGCTTGGTACAGCTGGATTACCAGGATTTATATCTATAAATCCTACACACGCTGGTTGGTTGCATTACTTAATAGGAATGATAATTGCATTTCTTGTTTCAGTTGTCGTCACTTTAGTACTTTCTCGTAGAAAAGCAAATAAGACAGCTGTTGAATCATAGTAGGGACTTAAAATTTTGACACAATTTTAAATATATAATAATACCCTTAGTTAGATTGAGTGCCAATCTATAACTAAGGGTATTTGTTTTTATAATTTTTGTTTTTTCCATAAAAAGATACTAACGATAGCTACTAGAATAAGTGAAATTCCTACAACAATAATCCAAGACACGTAACTATGATCATCAATTGGTAAGGGTACATTCATACCAAAGAAACTAAAGACGAGTGTAGGAAGGGTCAAAAGAACCGTAAACAACGTTAATGTTTTCATGATGTTATTCATATCATTAGATAATAATGAAGCATACGAAGAAGTGATACTTTCAAGTATTCGTTGATGTAATTCAGTTGTTTCAATAGCTTGGTTGTTTTCTATCACCAAGTCTTCAAGTAGCTCTTCATCCTCTTCAAAACGTTTGATTGCAGGAAGACGAAAGAGTTTTTTAATAATTGTATCGTTACCTTTTAGTGCAGCTAAGAAGTATACTAAACTTTTTTCTACTTCCATTAGTTTAAAAAGCTGTTTGTTTGTAATGTTATTTTTGAGTTCTCTTTCAATACGAATCCTAGATTTATTAAGCAATCTTAAATTTCTATTGTAGTGATTAGCTATTGTTGTTAGTATTTCAAGTGCAAATCGACTGTGAAATTTTAAGTTAATATCTTCTTGTTTAGCAAAGTTTTCTAAAAATTCATTTTCAGCATCGCAAACAGTCATAACGATACCATTTCCAATAATAATGCCTAATGGGATGGTCACAAAGGACAAGACACGTCGATTGGTAGAATTGACGATAGGTAAGTCAATAATAATTAGCGAGTATCCCGTATCTTCGTCATATTCAATACGTGCGCTCTCTTCAGAGTCTAACGGATCTCGAATAAAATCCTCAGGTATATTGTAAAATTCCATCAAACCTTCAATTTCTTCTCTATCTGGTTCTACTACATTTATCCATGAAGCGCTATGATTGATTTCAGTTTCAATAATTTGTGAAGGATGATGAAGTGCGTGTTTATAAGCTGTAATCATAATTAATAGTTCCTTTCAAAGTCCACTAGAATAAGGATGATACTACAGTTAGTTAAATAAATTTTAAACTTTTAAATTTGTGGCATCAAACTTCTTAAACTTCGGACATAATTTTTAAATATCATACTCTCTTGGTCTAAATATGATATATAAAGTTGAATCACATTCCTATTGTATAGTTAGTTATAAGAAAAAGCAGATGAATTTTGCTATATTATCAATCCAGCTACTAATAACTTTAGATTGTACATTAATCATTAAATATATAATTTATCTTTAAGCCATATGCAGATTACTTAAGATTTAATAGTATGGTTAATTATAATAAACTTTATACAACTTATTCAATCTTCGAATTTTTGTTAATCACTTAGTAAGGTGATTCTAAAATGAGTAAACTTTATTTTATATTACAAATTGCCATTTTGCTACATACTTAATTGATTTATTAACTCTATGATTTATCTATACTTGTATTTAGTTTACTAGATAAAATTTCTATTTTTATATTTGTGTCTAATTCGAATAAATTAGAATAGTTATTGTTAAAATGACTGATTATGTCTAATATGAAAAACGGAGCAAAATTTTTGTATGAAAGGAGGAGGGTTCGGTGTTAAAAATAATGTCTAAATTTAGTGCTACGTTAGTTATTATGTTTTTAATAACTTTATCGCCTATTTTTCAATATCAAGCTTCTGCACATGCGACTTTAGAAAAATCAACACCACAACAGCAAGGGATTATTAAACACAAACCAGAAGTAATCAAGTTAGAGTTTAATGAACCTGTGAATACCAAATACTCAAGTGTGACCTTATTTGATGATAAAGGTAAAAAGATTAAAGACCTTAAACCAATCACAACTGGATGGTCACAGACAGTCGTATTTTCATCTGATCAAATTGTTAATGGGACGAATACAATTGAATGGCATACGGTATCTGCGGATGGACATGAAGTTGGAGATACGTTTGAATTTTCAGTTGGAAAAGTGACGGCTAAAGATGTAGATACATCTTCTCCTTTTTATGAACAGTCTAAATTTTGGTTTGGATTATTAAGATATGTTACAGAAGGTGCAACCTTTCTACTTATTGGCTTGTTTTGGTTAAATGGTATTGCTAAGAAACGAGGATTAAGACAATTTAATGTGTTACCAAAGCAATCAGAAATTGCATGGATTATGGCTATGTCAGTACTCGTGAGTCTCGTTGTTTACATGATGACACTCACATCTGATATATTAGAAGATATTTTATCATTTAAATTAGAAGTGATAATGCAATTTCCATATATATTAAGCTCTATTTCACTAATTATTTTGTTTATACTTTTCATATTAAAGGATATGGAAAAAATATGGTACTGGCTCATTTCAATAATTATGATTGCTGTGATAAGTATGTCTGGACACGTGTGGTCACAACAAGTGCCATTATGGTCAATCATCATAAGAACAATTCATCTTATAGGGCTAACGTTATGGTTAGGTTCACTCGTATATCTCATTTGTTATGCTATTAAAGTGAAAACTGATCAGTTGACGAATGTAAGACGCATGCTTTTAAAAGTTAATATCATTGCTGTGATTATGCTCGTTTTTACAGGGATTTTAATGGCTATTGATGAAACGAATATTTTAACACTTTGGAATAACATCAAAGCGTGGTCCATATATCTTATTATAAAAATTGTGGGAACAATGACAATGATGCTGCTAGGTTTGTATCAGACGATGCGAGCTTTGAAACAGCGCCAACAGGTCAATCGTTATGCACTTATATTTGAGTTGTTAATCGGTATTATTTTAATTTTTGCAGGTATTATGATGAGTCAAATGAATATACCTAGTTAAGGAGGAAAACGATGTTACGCAAGTTACTACCACTGACTTTAATAGTGTTTTTTGGTTTAGGATTTTTTAAGTTTGCAGATGCACATGTCACACTGAATCCAAACGAAAGCGAACCTGAGTCGTATGATAAGTACGATGTACGCGTACCAGTTGAGCAAAATGATCATACAGTGAAAGTAGAATTAGATGTGCCGAAGGGATTAAACGTTGAGAGTGTTAAACCTGTCCAAGGTTTTGAACATCATTTTTCGAAAGATAAAAAGGGAAATATTACCAAAGTTACTTGGACAGCTACTGGTAAAGGTATTGGTCCACACGAATTTATTGAGTTCCCTATTGTAGTGGCAAATCCTAAAGAAGAAGGAAAGTTCAAATGGAATGCTATTCAAACTTATGATAATGGAGATGTAGTTAGATGGACTGGTAAAGAAGATAGCGAACACCCAGCACCAACTACAACTGTAAAAAAAGGAGCAAATCCAAATGACACGCATTCTGACTCAAGTCAAGGTGATTCTATCGCTTTATGGATAGTTGCTATCGTGGCAATTGTGATTTCGTTGATTGCACTTTTTAAACAAGCGCGTTCTAAAAAGTAATCATTAACGGGTTAGAAATATATATACATTTTTCTAATTTAAAGCAATCCACTTAGATCTATATTTTAAAAATTGCATTCATCATTTATCAAGATTGATTAGGATGTGAGTTATTTAATTCAAATATCTTTCTCACTTGATTGCGTTTATTCTATGGTCGCTATTTTGTCACTTTAACTAACACAAATATGTTTTATAATATAATCTTAAGGAGGATTCTTTATGCGTAGATTATTATACTCTTTTTTATTTTATATGATCATAGGCTTATTAAGTGGCTTTTACTACAGAGAATTAACTAAAGCGCATGACTTTGTGGGTGACACGCAATTGTCTTTAGTGCATACACATACACTTATCTTAGGCATGTTTATGTTTTTACTCTTATTACCACTTGAAAAAGTATTTAAATTAAGTAGTTACTACTTATTTAATTGGTTCTTTTTCGTTTATCATTTAGGTGTGTTAATCACGATTTCAATGATGACAGTTAAAGGTACATTCCAAGTTATTGGTAAAAAATTTTCACCTGAAATGTTTGCGGGATTTGCAGGCATAGGTCATACAGGTATGCTTGCTGGTTTACTGTTACTGTTTTTCCTATTAAGACAGGCTATTCTTACAGAACCTAAAAAATAAAGTCGAAATACTAAAAAATGTTTGGTAGAGTGGATTTAGATTTTAAATAACCAGATAGGTGATAGATAATGACTAAGATTCACTTTGAAGCACCCAGTCCCGAGGATTACTGTAATTTAAGAGCTAATGCTGGAATGAGTAGTAAATCGATTGAAGCGGCAATAAAGGGGCTTCCTCATGCATGTTTTAATGTGACCCTTTATGAGAATGATATGTTGATTGGAATGGGGCGAGTGATTGGAGACGGTGGCACAGTTTTCCAAATCGTCGATATTGCTGTGAAAGATACATATCAAGGGTTGGGTCATGGAATGACAATTATGCATGAAATAATGAAGTATATTGAGAGTGTTGCTGAAGAAGGTACATATGTGAGCTTGATAGCAGATTATCCGGCAGATCAATTATACGAGAAGTTTGGATTTAAAAGTACTGAGCCCTATTCAAAAGGTATGTATATCAAATATTAAATATTAAATATTAAAGAAAAAACGTCATAAAATGCATTTGCTTTTGCATCTTATGACGTTTTTTAGTTATTTAAACATTGAAATCAATGACAATACGTCCAGTATTATGATGATTGATGACTTGATCGATAGCTTTTGGGATTTCATCGAATGAAATAACATGTTTGATGTCATGTAATTGTTGTGGTTTTAAGTCTTTTGCAAGTCTTCTCCAAACACGTTTTCTTAGTTTAATTGGAGTAAATACTGAATCAATACCAATTATACTTACTCCTCTTAAAATGAAAGGAAAGACGGTTGTTTCAAAATTGTTACCACCAGTCATGCCAATTAATGCAACACTTCCATTGTTATCCAATCGTTTGACGATGTACGGTAAGTTTTCACCACCTACTGGATCAATGGCTGCTTGCCATGTTCTCTTTTCTAATGGTTTACTATTATCTTCTGGTAAACGGCTAATTACTTCTTTAGCACCTAGCTTTTTAAGTTTTTCTTCAGCGTCATCTCTACCTGTACTTGCAATAACATCATACCCTAAGTTATTTAACATGAGTAATGAAATCGTACCGACGCCTCCAGTGGCACCTCGTACAAGCACTTCTTTACCTTCAATAGACATACCTGATTTTTCAAGTTGTTCTATAGCTAAACCTGCTGTATAGCCAGCAGTACCGTAAATCATAGCTTCTTCCAATGTTAAATCTTCAGGTAATTCAATCACCCATTCTGATTTAACACGTGCATATTCACTGAACCCTCCATAATGACTTACACCTAAATCATAACTTGTTACGATGACTTTATCTCCAACTTCAAAGCCTGGAGCATTTGTTTCTTCAATGGTACCTGCTAAATCTATACCGGGCACCATCGGATATTGTTTTACTATTTTGTTATGGTCCTGAGTAGCTAGTGCGTCTTTATAATTTATGCCAGAATAATGTACTTTTATTAAAACGTCACCCTCAGGTAAGTCATCTTTAGTAAGTTCTTTATAACTATTTGAAACAGTACCGTTGTCATCTTGATCGACTACAAAAGCTTTGAATTTTTCTACCATATTTCTACACTCCTCTAATGATGAATTGAATCAATATTAAATTTTAAAGATATTCTTTCATGGTTCCCTTGATATTAACCTGTTTTTATTTTTAATATAAGGAAACTTCTTTTCTAACAAACTTTACATCTTTCATTGTATAATTTAATTTGAAAATTTAAAACTTATTAATAGCAAAAATATCAATGAACACATCTAATTCACTAAATTAATTTTTTGAGAATTTAGAGGGGGGATTTAAATGGGGGAAAGGATAAGAAGTGTTCAAACAACCGAGGTAGAACAGCTACAGCTAATTGCTAAAAGAACATTTTTTACAACGTTTAGAGAATCTTATAGTGATGAGGACTTCAATCAATTTTTCAATGATGCATATGATATAGATATGTTGAGAAAAGAATTGGAACAAAGTAATTCTTTTCATTATTTTTATGAAGTTGATCAAAATATAGTAGGTTTCTTGAAATTGAACATTAATGATGCTCAGACTGAAAATAAAGGACAAGCATATTTGGAAATACAACGCATTTACTTTGATGAAGCATTTCAAGGGAGTGGTAGAGGACAATTATTTATCAATTTAGCTATTGATCAAGCTATCAAATTTGGGAAATCGAAAATATGGCTTGGTGTTTGGGAGCATAATCCTAAAGCGCTTAGTTTTTATAAAAATAGGGGATTTAGAGTTACAGGGTCGCATCAGTTTTATACCGGAAGTGTAGTAGATAATGATTTGATTATGGAAATGGATGTTCCTACAAACTATAAATAAAGTTTATAGTTCATTCACAAAATATAAATGAGCTAGGGTTATGTTTAATATTGTTCGCATTTAGCATTAATATTAGATATAATTGTAGCGTTGAATTTTAGTACAATATCTATGTAATTGTATTAAAAGTGAAGTCATCTAAATTAAAAATGCAATCAATATATACAGATAAGGTTTATATTTTTAATAGGTAATGATAGTTATTATAGTGACATTTAAACATACAACCAAAATTTTATAAGATGTTGTCGATTTAATATAGAGAGAAAGGACGTATAGTATGAATAAACTGACAATTATTGTCACGTATTATAATGCGGAGGAATACATCACAGGTTGCTTAGAGAGTATTAAGCAACAACGTACACAAGATTTTAACTTGATTATTGTGAATGATGGGTCGACAGACCAAAGTAAAAAATTAATGGATGAAGCTATTAAAGACTATGATAAAAACATTCGATTTATCGATTTAGATGAAAATAGTGGGCATGCACATGCGCGTAATATTGCATTAGAAGAAGTGGAAACACCTTACTTTATGTTTTTAGATGCAGATGATGAATTAGCTTCTTATGCAATCACATTTTACTTAGAAAAGTTTAATAATACTGATGGTTTAATTGCTCCAATACATTCTTTTACTACACAACGTCCGCAATTTGTTGATTTAGATCGAGTAAGGGTTGAATATTTTAATGCCAAAGGGAATATTAATTCATTTTTAAGAAAACAGTCGGCTTGTAACATTATTTTTAGAACAGCTATTGTCAAGGCGCATCATATTCGATTTAATGAAAATTTAAATACATATGTGGATTGGTCATTTGTTATTGAGTATATGAAGTATGTAAACAAGTTTGTTCGTATTTTTAACTTTCCATTTTATTTCCGTGGGGAAGTCTATGATCCATTTGAAACACTTACTTTAAGTGAACAAAATTTTGATGTTTTATTTAAAGATTACGTCAACAGCTTTTATGATGCCATTAAACGAGCAACAAATCCAAAAGTTAGAGAATTTATTGTCACTAAAATGGGAAATAAAATTGCTAATGAATTTGAACCAACTCGATATGATATTAATGAACGCTATCAAACACATAAGGATACGCTTGTTGAAATATCGAAATTTTTACATGTCCATTTAGTTAAAAATCAAAAGCTAATAAATAAAATTGAAACAATTTTGTTAATGAATAATGAAACTGATAAAGCTTTTAAAGTTAATCAATTTAGAAAAACGTTGCGACATGTTAAAAATATTGTTTTAAGAAGAAAAAATAAAGAACGTTCATTGTATGATTTAACAGATAAAGAAGACAATGTTAAACCGAAAACGATTGTCTTTGAATCGTTCGGTGGTAAGAATTACAGTGATAGTCCAAAGTATATTTATGAATATATGCAAAAGTATTATCCTAATTATCGCTATATATGGTCATTTAAGAATCCTGATAAAAATGTCGTACCGGGTAGTGCTGAAAAGGTTAAGCGTAATTCAGCAGAGTATTATCAAGCTTACTCTGAAGCAAGTCATTGGGTATCAAATGCCCGTACACCACTTTATTTAAATAAAAAAGAAAATCAAACGTACATTCAAACTTGGCACGGTACACCATTAAAACGGTTAGCGAATGATATGAAAGTAGTTCGTATGCCGGGCACTACGACTCCAAAGTATAAGCGTAATTTTAATCGTGAAACATCACGTTGGGATTATTTAATTTCGCCAAATAGATATTCAACTGAAATATTTAGAAGTGCTTTTTGGATGGATGAAGAGAGAATATTAGAGATAGGTTATCCTAGAAATGATGTATTAGTGAATAGAGCCAATGATCAAGAGTATCTAAATGAAATTAGAACTCACTTAAATTTACCTAGTGATAAAAAGGTTATTATGTATGCTCCGACTTGGAGAGACGATGAATTTGTGAGTAAAGGAAAATATTTGTTTGAATTAAAAATTGATTTAGACAACCTTTATAAAGAACTCGGAGATGATTATGTAATTTTATTACGCATGCATTATCTCATATCTAACGCACTTGATTTATCTGGTTATGAAAACTTTGCAATTGATGTTTCAAACTATAATGACGTCTCTGAATTATTCTTAATAAGTGATTGTTTAATTACAGACTATTCATCAGTAATGTTTGATTATGGTATTTTAAAACGCCCTCAATTTTTCTTTGCATATGATATAGACAAATATGATAAGGGATTACGAGGATTCTATATGAATTATATGGAAGATTTACCAGGACCAATTTATACAGAACCATATGGCCTAGCTAAAGAACTAAAGAATTTAGATAAAGTGCAACAGCAATACCAAGAAAAAATAGATGCATTTTATGATAGATTTTGCTCTGTAGATAATGGTAAGGCGTCTCAATATATTGGAGATTTAATTCATAAGGATATCAAGGAACAATGATAAATTTCATACTTAATTAATAATTATAGGGTATAATATTAATGAGCAATTAATATTATGCCCTTTTTAATATTTTAATTGAAATTCAATTCAACATGATAAAGAGACAAAGTAGGAGGCGGTTTCAAATGAAAAAAGTATTAGCAAGTGCAACGATTTTATCATTAATGCTAGTAGGCTGTTCCAATGGAGGAAATGATGAATCGAGTCATAAAGATGATAGTTCTAAAACAGAACAAAAGGATAAATCATCATCTCAACATGACTCAAAAAAAGATTCGAAACGTAATGATACAAATAATAAGCAAGACAATCAGGAAAATAACAATAATAAAGAACGAACAAGTAATCAAAATCCAAATGTTGGAGAGCAACGAACAAGCGAAAGACCAACAACAAATTCAAACGGAAATTCATCGGATAATCAAAATAAACAACAGCAATCAGTACAAGATAATCAGAATAAATATGTAGCACCATACCAAAGTGAAAATGCGACACGTGTTGCTCGATATCTTTCTCCATTTGAGGGAGACCGCAGTCAAGCTTTACAGCAATTACCAAATTTTGAAACTGCACTTTCCATTGCCAAAAATGAAGCTAATATGTATGGAAGCGAAAATAAATCATATAATGATTATTCAATAGAACAAACAGAAGATGGATTTAGATATGTGTTTAGCTTTAAAGATCCATCAAAAAGTAATACTTACTCAATTGTAACGCTTAATCGACAAGGTCAACCTACTGTTGTAGATCCTAACTTCCAACCGTAGCTGTAAGTATAGTGAATTTCAACACGAATGAGTCACAGTAAGATAACAATAAAAAGCGAGCAAAATCATTTCTGTATTGCATAATGACTTTGCTCGCTTCTATATTGAAAATCATCAATAAGATGAAGCACTTATTTCAATTGATTTGAAATAAGTTTACTAATATATTCAAATGACTGATTATTTTTATTTGTATATTTATTGTTTAATTGTGGAATGCTATCAGTAATTAAATCATTCATTAATAGTTCAGCATCGGTATACCAAACAGGTTTTAAGGTGTCTATTACGTCTTGATAGACGCCGCGTTCTTCGACATATTGAGAGTGATTGGGTGTATATAAGCAACCTTTTTTATCTACGGTTAACGCATCAAAAATAATTGATGAGTAATCTGTTAAAACAACATCTGAAATAATAATTAAGTCTTGTGTTTCAATATTATTAGGCGGAATAATTACGCCTTCAGGAACCATGTCATTTTGACTCTCGACGTGTCCTTTATAGATAACATTATAATGTTTTAATAACTGTTCATTAATAGGAAATACATCATCATCAGATGAATTTGTTTTCCATGTTGGAGCATATAATAATACTCGTTTAGTAGGATCTATATTTATCTCGCTAAATATACGTTTATGTAAACCTACATCATTGATACGATTTAATAAATAATTATTTCTAGGATATCCTACAGGTAATATATCAATTTTTTGACTAGGAAACGCTGATTCAAAGTATGTTTTTGATTCTTCTGAATCTACAACTAAATAATCTTGTTGTGTCCATTTATTATATTTTCGAGCTCGGTAGTTATATATATTTAAATTTTGATGTGGCTCTTTACTATCTAAAAATAGTTTTTTAATAGGTGTCCCATGCCATAATTGAATGATTTTACCATTAGGGTGAATATCGTCAGGAATATAGCTTTCCGTGATGACAAAAGTAGCTGTTTCAATTAAATTCTTCACATTTTCATCGTTAGTTGAAATAAAATGTGGTCCTGTTCTCTCATCTGTTATAAAGTAAGACTCTATCATAGGATTATGTTTAACAAAGTAATTAAATAAATACTTAGAGTTTCCTCGATACCCAAAATCAAATCCTAGAAAAACGACGTGGTTCTTAAGTTTTGATGAATCCTTTTTATAAATATAGCTAATCTCTTTGTGTTTTCTAACTGAATAATTCTTAATAGGAGTTACTAACCATCTTGGAGCTTTAAATTTAGTACTAAGTAGTACTGAATCATAATATCTAATACTATCGTGATCATTAAATGGAACACGCGTAAATGGGATTCTTTGTTTATGTGCATAAGAGATGGTGTTTAAGAAGAATTTATCTCTATAAGTTAAATCATTACGATCAAATGAGCGCCAAAATCCCTTGCTCGTTTTTAATGGTCCTTTAAAGTCTAATACGACATGACCTTCAACTGCGATATTCCCTTTAAGAATTGTTAATAATGCTAAATCAAAGATATTTTCAACTTCAAATTTATCAATAAGTTCTAATGTTGAATTAATTTCATAAATAACATTTGGATATAAATTAATATTTTTAACCCAGTCCTCAAAATCAACAAAGTCCAGCCCGAAGTATTTACAATCGTTTAAATAATAATTGTTAATTGTATAGTCAACTATAAATGAAGTCTTAGGTAAAGTGATGGCTTTGATCATGGACTGATGAATATGAATTTCATTTGAATAGGGGATGACATGCGTATAGCCGTCGCTAAGTGCACGTTCCATTTGCTCTTTTAATTTGTCCATATTTGAAATATTTATTTGCTTTATCATAAATCTTCCTTCAATCTCTTAACGATATTTGTTAGCTTTTATTTTATCATGGCGCATAATATAATTCATGTAAACATAACATAAAAATAAATATATATGTTTTTAACCTGTGAAATTAAAGCGCTTAACTACTATAAATATTAAGGTTTATTAATTGTTAACACCCCTTTACATTCATGTCACACCATTGTAAATTATATAAGAAAATGTTATATTTTTCTTGTGAAAATGGTCACGATATGCTTGTGGGGATCGTACTGATTTAATAGGTATTTATCACATATTAATAAGGGGACAGTATGCGTCTACCTAGTCTTCATGACTAAAGATTTAATGAGGAGAGTTCAATATGTTAGTAGAATCTTTTAATCCATTTGGTAATTTATTATTATCATCTTTAATTGCGGCAATCCCTATCATTTTATTTTTACTGTGTCTTACAGTATTTAAAATGAAAGGAATTTATGCTGCTATCACAACCCTTGTGGTTACATTGTTAATTGCAATTCCTTTCTTCAAATTACCAGTAGGAATTGCCTCTGGCGCAGTTGTTGAAGGTTTCTTCCAAGGTATCTTCCCAATCGGATATATTGTTATTATGGCAGTATTATTATATAAGATTACTTTGAAATCGGGGCAATTCGCAACTATTCAAGATAGTATTACAAGTATTTCACAAGACCAACGAATTCAGCTACTTTTAATTGGTTTTTCATTTAATGCATTCTTAGAAGGCGCTGCAGGATTTGGTGTTCCAATTGCAATTTGTGCACTATTATTAGCGCAACTTGGCTTCAGACCATTACAAGCAGCTATGTTATGTTTAGTAGCTAACGCTGCATCTGGTGCATTCGGTGCAATTGGTATTCCAGTAGGTGTTGTAGATACACTTAACTTACCTGGTCATGTAGAAGCGATGGGAGTTTCACAAACATCAACATTAACTTTAGCAATTATTAACTTCTTTATTCCTTTCTTACTTATCTTTATCGTAGATGGTTTCAAAGGAATTAAAGAAACTTTACCTTCAATTCTTGTTGTTTCTGTCACTTATACAGTTTTACAAGGATTACTTACAGTGTTTAATGGTCCAGAATTAGCTGATATCATTCCATCACTTGCTTCTATGTTAGCATTAGCTTTATTCTCTAAGAAATTCCAACCTAAGAATATCTTTAGAATTCAAAAAGATGTTAAACCAGAAGCACCGAAAAAACTTAAAGGTAAAGAAGTCTTATTTGCTTGGAGTCCATTCATTATCTTAACTGTTATTGTTATGATTTGGAGTGCACCTTCATTTAAAGCATTATTTGCACCAAACGGTAAATTATCCGCTTTAGTTGCAAACTTTGACTTACCTGGTACATTCAGTAATATTTCACACAAACCAATTACTTTATCATTAAACTTAATTGGTCAAACAGGTACAGCAATCCTAATTACAATTATTATTACTGTTTTAATGGCTAAAAAAGTTAACTTTGGTGATGCTGGTCGTTTATTTGTTGAAGCATTTAAAGAATTATGGTTACCAATCATAACAATTTGTTTCATCTTAGCAATTTCAAAAATCACAACATATGGTGGTTTAAGTAATGCTATGGGACAAGGTATCTCAAAAGCAGGAAGCATATTCCCAATATTATCACCAATCCTTGGTTGGATCGGCGTATTTATGACTGGTTCAGTTGTTAATAACAACTCTTTATTCGCGCCAATTCAAGCTTCTGTAGCACAACAAATTGGTACAAGTGGTTCACTACTTGTAGCTTCAAATACAGCAGGTGGGGTTGCGGCGAAACTTATTTCTCCACAATCAATTGCCATTGCAACAGCAGCTGTTAAAGAAGTAGGTAAAGAATCTGAATTACTTAAAATGACATTACGTTATAGTATTGGATTACTTGTATTTATCTGTATCTGGACATTTATCTTGTCATTCATTCTGTAAATCAAAATTTATTGAAATGTATTTTTCATATACAAAGCCCGAAATGAAGCTATAAAGCCATTCATTTCGAGCTTTCAATATCTTACTTTTGGATGTCGAATTTTAGGTAATTTTTTAAAATGATGCAATTGTTATATAAATTCTCATTTGAAAAATAGGAGTGAGACAGTTCGTTTTAAATGAACTAAGTCTCACTCCTATTTTTATTTAAACATAGACATAAATAATTGATATATATGATCCGGACTAAATTGTTTCAACGTATCTTTACTATTTTCAACGATGTGATCTAACTCATTATAATGTTGTGTTGTTAAATCGATACGTTTTGCAAGTTCAGACACATTTTCATAGTTTACTAAATAACCATTATCTCCGTTGTTAATGATTGAATCTGGCCCTACATTGCCTTCAAAACTTATGACTATATTATCTTGCACCATTGCCTCTAAAATAATCATTCCGAAACCTTCATTGCGTGAAGGTACAACAACGATTTTACTTTGTGCAAGTTTATTATTTAATTCTTGCGTTGGCTCATATATTTTAATCAAATCATTTAAATGATATTGATTAATAAAGTCAACAAGTGATGTTTTCTTACTACCAGAACCATAGATGTGAACGTCATAATTCAATTGACGCAAGTCTTCTTGTATTAAACGAATACTCTCTAATAATAAATCATACCCTTTTTCATATTCTAAACGTCCGGCGCTAATAATACGATTTTTCTTTGGAGCAGCAATTCTTTTTTCGGTAACCATATTAGGTATAACATATACAGGAGTTTTAAGTTGTGATTGATATTTTTGCTGATCTGCGACTGTTAACGTTGTAATCTTATTGATATTACGGTACGCAGCAATAATTTCCTTTTGATACTGATCAGGGTGAGCATCAAAATTCATATGTTCCATTGCGATGGTCACTATTTCAGCTTTAGCATATTTAGAAATGAGAATATTAAAGCTAGCTCTTGTTCCAACGAGTACATCAGTTTTAATATGCTTGATTGCTTTAATCATTTTTTTCTCTACATAACTCGAAAACTGACTTTTACCTGGCTCAAATTGAGAAATCACTTTTGTATTTAAAAAGGGGGTATATTTTTTGATACGATTTGCCGTAATAGCTCTAGTATTTTTAAGCTTTAAGCGATAATCCACTAAGACTTTAACTTTTATTGCGGAATGTAATTCAAAATATGGAGAGTCTTCGCCTCTAAAAACTGAAATAATTGTTACAGGATGTCCTTTTTCTGCCAGTGTATTTGCAAGTTGTGTCACCGACTTTACCGTTCCGCCCATTGCATAAATATTATGCATAAAAAATGTGAACGACTTCATTGCGTTAAACACCTCATTGTTTTCTATGATATTTAAGTTATTATAACATTAGTTCGTATATATGGGGTAACATGTAAACAATTGTAATTTGAATTGTGTAATGAAGCTATTCTCATAATGTTGACTTTTATTCTTTTGTGTAACACAATTTATATATATAATTAAATTAGTTTAATTAATGGTTATGATAAGGAAGAAATGAGCACTTCCTTAAAAGACGCTTAGATTTTTTTGCAATAAAGAGAAAGCGCTTTAATTTTATTAAAGACATCGACATCTATGAGTGTCAATCGTTCCATTTATTTATTAAAAAAGGGGGACTGTGTTTGTTATGAATACTCAACATAGCAAAACAGATGTCATCTTAATAGGTGGCGGAATTATGAGCGCAACATTAGGAACTTTACTAAAAGAATTAACACCAGAAAAAGATATCCAATTATTCGAAAGATTGAGTCAACCTGGAGAAGAAAGTTCAAATGTTTGGAATAATGCGGGAACAGGTCATTCAGCACTGTGTGAATTGAACTATACGAAAGAAGGTCAAGATGGTTCAGTAGATATTACTAAAGCAATTCACATCAACGAGCAATTTCAATTGTCTAAACAGTTTTGGGCATATTTAATACGTGAAGGTCATATTGAAAGTCCAGATAAATTTATTCAATCAGTGCCACATATGAGCTTTGTCAAAGGGGAAGAAAATGTTAAATTTTTAAAAAGTCGAGTGGCGAGTTTGCAGAAAAATGTATTATTTGAAAAAATGAAAATATCTCAAGATCCAGAAAAAATTAATTCATGGGTTCCTTTAATGATGGAAGGACGCAAATCAGATGAAGCAATTGCCATCACGTATGACGAGACAGGTACAGATGTTAACTTTGGTGCTTTGACTAAAAAGTTAATAGCTAATTTACAACAAAAAAATGTTGGCATTAATTATAAACATGAAGTTTTAGATATAAAAAAATTAAATAATGGTAACTGGCAAGTTGTGGTTAAAGATTTAAATACATCAAATGTAATGAATTATGAATCTAAGTTCGTCTTTATCGGAGCTGGTGGTGCAAGTTTACCTTTATTACAAAAAACAAAGATTAAGGAATCTAAACACATTGGTGGTTTCCCGGTAAGTGGCTTATTCTTACGATGTAAAAATCCAGATGTCATACATAGACATCATGCAAAAGTCTACGGTAAAGCCGAGGTAGGTGCACCTCCAATGTCAGTTCCACATTTAGATACACGATTTGTTAACGGTGAAAAATCATTACTATTTGGACCTTTTGCAGGGTTTTCGCCGAAATTCTTGAAAAACGGTTCATATTTAGATCTAGTTAAATCTGTAAAACCCAATAATATGATTACAATGTTAAGTGCTGGCGTAAAAGAATTTAATTTGACGAAGTATCTAGTTTCTCAATTAATGCTTTCAAATGAAGAACGGATCAATGATTTGCGTGTATTCTTACCAGAAGCGAAAGATGAAGATTGGGAAGTAATTACTGCAGGTCAACGTGTTCAAGTAATTAAAGATACAGATAAGTCTAAAGGTCAATTACAATTTGGTACGGAAGTGATAACATCAGAAGATGGTTCACTTGCAGCATTATTAGGAGCTTCACCTGGTGCTTCGACTGCTGTTGATATCATGTTTGATGTCTTGCAACGTTGTTACAAATCAGAGTTTAAGTCATGGGAACCAAAAATTAAAGAAATGGTCCCATCATTTGGTTTAAAATTGTCAGATCATGAAGATATGTATCATTCAATAAACGAAGAAGTAAAAAAATACTTGAATGTAAAGTAATATTTTAAAAAATCACCATTAAATGATTAAAAATAAGTTATCATTTAATGGTGGTTTTATATATGGCGTATAGTTTAATTAATGAAATGTTTTAAATTCATCATATTTTGTTATGAATCCAATTGATAGTTTAAAGAATACATACTAAATAAATAGTTTTACAATAAATTGTGTTTTATCATCTGAAGTGAGCGTAATGTTACCATGATGAAGATGAATAATTGATTGGGTAATGGCAAGACCTAGACCATTACTACTAGATTCGTCACTCAATTTATAAAAACGATCGAAGATATGTTTCGCATCTTCTTCTGCAATCGATCCATCATTTTCAATATTAAATATAATCAAGTGATTTGTACTAGTTAGAGTGATATTAATCATGCTATTTTGAGGAGCATATTTCATTGCATTAATGATGAGGTTATTGAAAGCTTGATGTAATAGTCTTTCATTTCCTCGGAAATACAAATCTTCTAATTCAGTAAACAAAACTAAATCTTTTTCATCAGTTCGAAATTGTTCATGTCTAATAATATCCTTTATTAAAGTATTTAAATGGACATTATCGTTAAAAGTAAGGTGGGAAGCATTATCTAATTCAGATAAAAGTAGCAATTCCTTAGTTAGTTCACTTACTTGATTAGTGATTTCAAACATTTCATTGATATATAGTTGTTTCTCTTCTTCATTTTGCGTCAATTCAAGTTGTGTAAGCAATCGTTGTAAATGTGTAAGCGGTGTTTTAATTTCATGAGATACATTTTGGACAAAATGTTGTCTCATTTGATCTACTTGTCCTAAATTTTGACGCATTGTATTGAAACGTGATTGCAGCGTTCCAATTTCATCATGACGTGTTTGTTTGATAGGCGTACTGAAATCACCTTTCATAATTCGAGTTGTTGCATTTTTTAATGCGGTCACTGGTTTAATAATAGAATATGTTGATGCAATGACTAGTGAAATTGAAATAATAAGTAAAAGTGTTATCAATACAGCTAAGAAAATTCTAAATTCGCTAAAAGTTTGCCCAATATCTGGACGCATAAAAACTGCTAATACCCCATCATCTGTTTTAAATTGAATACCTACTGTATTATCCGTTTTATTATCGAAGAACCCTGTTACAAAAAAGGCATAAGGTTTATTTTTAATACCGTGATAATCTTCACCGTTGAGCACTTTTTTGATTGCAGACTGACTTATTGTATTTTTACGAAAAGTTTCCCCATAAAAATGTTTGGTTCCATGTTCGTTGACAGTCATAATTTGATAATTCATTTGACCTAAATGTTTCAAATACGTATCTAGAGGTTTAGGTTTTTGTGTTCTTTCATATTCACGAGCTTCTTTAAGTGTGCGCATAATTTTTGCATCATTAGAAGCTTTCAAATGAAAGTGATAATAAATATTCGTAAAAAGAAAACTCATTAATGCACTAAACAAAATGACTGTAATTGCATATATAGCAATTCTCGAATATAACGTTTTAAACATTTTGGTCCACCCTATATCCTTGACCTCTTACAGTTTGAATAGTTACTGATGATTTCAATTTAGATAAACGTTGACGTAATCTTTTAATATGAACATCAACAGTACGATCATCTCCTTCATAATCGAAGCCCCAAATTTTTTCAATAATATCATCTCGAGTGAAAATATGTTTAGGATTAGAAGCTAATAAAAATAACAACTGAAATTCTTTGTTTGGAAGATTCATTGTTTTTGAACCCACAGTAATTTCCATATATGACTGATTTAATATTAAGTTGCCAAGTTGTAACTCGTTATCAGCATTAATTTGATATCGTCTTAAGACAGCTTTAATTCTAAATAATAATTCTTTAACCTCAAAAGGTTTAGTGACATAATCGTCAGTCCCACTTAGAAATGCACGTTCTTTATCACTTAATGCATCTCTAGCTGTCAACATTATGACAGGAATATGATAATCATCTTTCAAAGTCTGACAAAGCTCAAAACCATCCATTCCACTCATCATAATATCTACTATCGCAATATCAACATTTTTATTTTCAAGAAAATCTAGTGATGCTTCTCCACTTGTGAAAGTATGTGTTTGAATACTTTCTCTTTCTAAATGACTTGAAACATATTGCAATAACTTTTTATCATCGTCTACGATTAAGCAATTAATCATATGTTTACGCTCCTATACTTTTTAATAATTATACTACGATAAAAAAATTATGAACAAAATCATACTTGTTCATATTGAGTTCATATTTTCCTCTTAAACTTAACATATAAAGAAACGGGAGAGGATATCAATGAATCTAGCTTGGAAAGAGATTAAATTTTATAAGTTCAGATTTATATTAATCATGTTCATTATTTTTCTAATGGCGATTATGGTTTTATTTATCAGTGGACTTGCTCAAGGCCTAGCACGAGAAAATATATCAATATTTGATCAAATTAAAGGTAATCAATTTGTTGTTCAAAAAATGAAAGAACCACAATTAGAAAAATCTATTCTATCACGAAGTAAACAAGACGATATTTCAAAAATTATTGATGAAAAACCTTTTAAAATGGCAGGTAAAACTTTCAAAATCAATGGAAACGAAGAAAACGTGATGGCTATAAATAGCGTGAAAAATCATCAGCCAAATTTGAAATCTGGTCATTATCCTAAAAATGGAAATCAGATAGCAATAAATGAAAAACTAACTGCAGAAGGTCTTTATTTAGACGATAAAGTTAAAGTCAAAGGTGACGATACAACTTATAAAGTTGTAGGTATATTAAAAAACACGATGTATTCTCATAGTAACATTGTTATGATGGACCAATCCAAAATAGAACAAAGTGGTAATGTCACAACATTTTATGTTACGAACCAATTATCTAAATCGGATAAAAATAAAATAAATCACATCAAAGGCGTTCAAACAGCTACTACAGACGATATAACAAGTAATATCGCAAGTTATAAAGCAGAGCAAACACCATTGAATATGATGATTATCAGTTTATACGTTATTACGGCAATTGTGTTAAGCGCATTCTTTTATGTAATGACAATACAAAAAACATCTGAAATAGGTATTTTAAAAGCAATTGGTATTACTACAAAACACTTATTAGCTTCATTAATTATTCAAATTTCTATGATTACGTTTATAGGTGTAGCAATAGCAGAAGTAGTCATTTTGCTAATCAGTAAAATATTGCCAGTTTCAATGCCATTCCATATTGACATGCACAATATTATCATTGTACTTGTTATATTTATGATAGTTGGATTAATAGGTACATCATTATCATTTATTAAGTTAATTAAAATTGATCCTATTGAAGCTATTGGAGGTGGCCAATAATGAGTCTAGTTGTCAAAGACATAAGTAAAACATTTGGTGAAAAAAGCTCAAAAACAGAAGTGTTAAAAGACATTAATTTTGAAGTGAAAGATGGAGAATTCATCATTTTAAATGGTGCTTCAGGTTCAGGAAAAACGACGTTATTGACTATTTTAGGTGGTCTGTTATCTCAAACATCAGGTGATGTAGTATACGAGGGGAAATCCTTATTTGAACGACATACTAATAAAGCGCACTTAAGACTAAATGATATTGGTTTTATCTTTCAAGCCTCTCATTTAGTTCCATACTTAAAAGTTTTAGACCAACTTACCTTAGTAGGTAAAGAAGCTGGAATGTCTAGAAAAGAAGCCCAAGCAAGAGCTAAAGCATTATTAACAAAAATTGGATTAGAAGAGCAACTTAATAGCTACCCACATATGCTTTCAGGTGGACAACAACAACGTGTAGCGATTATGAGAGCACTTATGAATCATCCGAAAATTGTTTTAGCAGATGAACCAACAGCAAGTCTTGATGCTAGTCGTGCTCAAGAGGTTGTTGAAATGATCAGAAAACAAATAAAAGATAACCAAATGATAGGTATCATGATTACTCATGATGAAAGCTTGTTCAAATACGCTGATCGTATTATAGAATTGTACGATGGTAAAATAAAAAATAGTTAAAAGGGAAGTAGGATAGAATAGATAGAATAAATAATACTTCACTCTAGAACCCCAACTTGCTTTGTCTGTGGAATTTCGTACTGAAATTCTCTGTGTTGGGGCCCCGAACCCCAACTTGCTTTGTCTGTGGAATTGTTGTATAACATACTATAAATTAAAGAAGCTTGTGACATGTTTGTGTCTCAAGCTTCTTTAAATATATTCAATTTTGCTAAGAGGGGTTTATATGGTTTGTAGTATTGCAAGCCAAAACAACATAGCGAAATAAATAGTAAGTATTGTTTTATATTGATACATTAAACCCAAAAAGTCTATAATCATAGATTGTGCCAAAAAGTGGTATGGTGTACGACTTCCAATGCCATCGAAAGAAAGATGAGCTTTTTTAGCAAATTTAAGCGCTCTTAAAACATGAAATTGACTTGTTACACACAACATCTGACTTGAAGTAGGCATCATCGAATGAATGATAGATTTAGAGTATAAGAAATTGGTTCGTGTATTCGTGGATTGATTCTCCATAAATATATAATTTTCCGGAACGTTGTGAGCTATAAGGTATCTTTTCATCGCAAGTGCTTCTGAAATTGGTTCGTCAGGACCTTGGCCACCACTTACAATGATGATAGGTTTAGTTCGTTGTGAATGATAAACGGATAAAGCTTTATCAAGTCTTGCAGCAAGAAGTGTAGTCACTTCTTCAGAGAAAATTCCAGCTCCAAGCACCATAATTAACTTTACGTGTTTATGATATTGATGATTTTCAAAAGCTGTAGACCAAGATAGGTAGCCGATAAACGAGTAAATTGTACTAAATGCAATGGTTGCGACCCATAAAGCTAAGCTATTAATGATAATTAGGGGAATAGTACTTATATATAAACAACTCACAGCAAATAGCCCCATAGTATAAAAATGGTGACTAAGTTTTAAAATAAAAAAACGACCTGTTTGCAACTTGAAAATATAACGATATTTAATCAATAACAGTATCATTGCTACAATTACAATGATAAACATTTCATATGGTATTGATACAGTTACCACATGATAAGTCATCATAACAAAACCAATGATGGTATATAAGATAAAACTAAATAAATTAAGAGTAAACGATTGTTTCATATATAATGAAAGAATAAGTAATAATTCGATTAGAAAACATAAAAAAAGTAACATTGTTTTGATACCTCAGTAGTTATATTACTTATAAATTTAGCTTATGAAATTATAATTAGCAATGTTTATGAATATGGCAATTTTAATACATATTTATGGTTTAAATTTTAAGGTATTATTGCTATGATTTAAAAGGATTAAACATAATTTTTTTATATAAATCGTTTAGATTAATTAGGGGATAAAAATGGTAAGAAGAATAGAAGATCACATCTCATTTTTAGAAAAATTTATTAATGATGTTAATACATTAACAGCAAAGTTACTTAAAGACTTGCAAACTGAGTATGGCATATCAGCTGAGCAATCTCATGTGTTAAATATGCTAAGTATAGAGGCGTTAACTGTGGGGCAAATTACAGAAAAACAAGGTGTTAATAAAGCTGCTGTTAGTCGAAGAGTCAAAAAATTGCTTAATGCTGAATTAGTTAAATTAGAAAAACCACATTCCAATACTGACCAACGTCTTAAAATAATTAAATTATCTAATAAAGGAAAGAAATATATTAAAGAGAGAAAAGCGATTATGAGCCATATTGCTAGTGATATGACGAGTGACTTTGACAGTAAGGAAATTGAAAAAGTTAGACAGGTTTTAGAAATTATCGACTATCGTATACAATCTTATACTTCTAAACTTTGATAGAATCAGTGAAAGAGCCTATACAGTTAGAGACGAATAGGAATATAATAATATGAGTGGGGAAATAAGAAAATGAGACTAAATCTGTATGTTTTTGACTAGCGTTTATTTATATAATTTAGATAAGTCTGTAACTTTCTTTTAATGGAATTACAATGAAAACTACATGTAATGGAAATTGTATTTTATCATTGCTAAATGTAAAATATATCGAGTAGGTAATGTGTTTATGACATGTAAATATAATCATAATGTAGTGAGATGAGTAGAGGTGATAAAATGAGTCAATGCCCAAATTGTGGTCATCAAGTGAAAGATGATACATCGCAATGTCCAAACTGTGGGCAACTATTAACTAAGAAGAAAAAAAGAAAGATTAAAGACCAATCATCTCAATCGAGTAATGAGAATTCTACCAATATACGTCTTCGTAAAATTGTTCCGATAGGTATTAGTGTATTTATCTTAATACTTATTATCGTGTTATTTTTCCTTTTAAGAAATTATAATTCTCCTAATGCACAAGCTAAGATATTAGTTAATGCTGTAGATAATAATGATGCACAAAAAGTTGCTACATTATTGAGTACTAAAAATAAAAAAGTAGACGATGTTGAAGCGCAACAATATATTAATTATGTAAAAAAAGAAGTAGGTATTAAGAAGTATATTCGAGATATCAATAATACTGTAGATAAATTGAATAAAAGTAATTCAAGCGTGGCATCTTATATACAAACGAAAAGTGGACAAGATGTACTTAAAATAAGTAAAAATGGTACAAAGTATTTAATTTTTGATAATATGAGTTTCACAGCTCCGACAAAAAAGCCAATTATTAAACCTAAAGTAGAAACTAAATATGAATTTAAAACAAGTGGAAAAAAGAAAACTGTCATTGCTGAAGCAAATAAAAATACACCTTTGGGTGAATTTATTCCTGGTACATATCATTTACCATCTAAGAAAATTACAGAAAACGGTACATTCAATGGGCATTTAAATTTTGACTTTAGAGAAAGTCATTCTGAAACCGTAGATGTAGCTGAAGATTATGATCAATCATTTATCAATATCAAATTTAAGGGTGCGAGTAAATTAAGTGATAAATCAGAAAAAGTTCAAATCAATGACCGTACATTCACTTATTCTCATTCTAAAGAATTTGGTCCTTATCCAAAAACAAAAGATATAACGATTTCTGCAACTGGTAAGGCAAAAGGTAAGACGTTTAGTTCTGAGACGAAAACAATTAGTGCAGACGATTTGAAAGATAATACGAAAGTTACATTGGAATTTGATAGTGATAAAATAAATAGCTATGTTGAAAAGAAAGAAAAAGAAGAAAATAGTTTGAAAAATAAATTAACTGAATTTTTTACTGGTTATGCAACGGCTATGAATTCAGCATTTAATATGAATGATTTTAACTTTATATCGAGTTATTTTAAAAAGAATTCGTCTATATACACATCAATGAAAAGTAATTTCCAAAATCGAACGAACGTCACTATGATATCTCCACAAGTGTTAAGTGTTCATCGAAGCGGACATACTGTAAGAACAACTATTC
This sequence comes from Staphylococcus sp. MSU001, assembly GCF_052976705.1. NCBI lineage: Bacteria > Bacillati > Bacillota > Bacilli > Caryophanales > Staphylococcaceae > Staphylococcus > Staphylococcus sp. MSU001. The sequence goes on along the minus strand of NZ_JBRIKK010000020.1, from coordinate 1,405 downwards.
AACATATTGATCATATAGGGAATTATATAAATAAAGATTATGAATTAGAAATAGATAATGATGATAGTAATATGCAGTTGGTTAAAGAATTATAAAAACAAAATGGATTTTATCAAACATTCAAAATATTTTTGTTAAAGGGGGAGGAAGCTTGAAAAGGGTGTATCAGTTAGAAAATCAATCATTACTTTTTATTGTTATATTAGGTTCATTAACAGCATTTGGCCCATTGGCTATTGATATGTTTTTACCTGGACTACCTAATATTAGTCATGATTTTGATATTTCTGCATCTACAACTCAGCTCACTATCTCCTTTTTTATGATTGGATTAGCGTTAGGAAATTTTTTGGCTGGACCCATATCTGATATTACTGGTAGAAAAAAACCATTAATTTTCTCACTGATTATTTTTACTATTGCGAGTTTAGGTATTATATTCGTCACAAATATATGGATTATGATTATTTTACGATTTATTCAAGGATTAACTGGTGGTGCAGGTGCAGTCATCTCAAGAGCTATTGCTAGTGATATGTACTCTGGTAATGCGCTAACTAAATTTTTATCATTATTAATGCTCGTCAATGGTATTGCACCAATTATCGCACCTGCGCTTGGCGGTATCATTTTAAATTATGGGCCATGGCGAATTGTATTTGTAATACTAACAATGTTTGGGATTGTCATGTTAATAGGAACTTTATTTAAAGTTCCTGAGTCGCTTGAAAAGAGCCTAAGAGTAAATAGTAACATAGGTACAATGCTAATCAATTTCAAAGAACTTTTTAAAACCCCCCGCTTTGTATTACCCATGTTGATACAAGGGGTGTCATTTGTATTGCTATTTACTTATATTTCTGCATCCCCTTTTATAGTTCAAACAATTTATGGTTTAACGCCATTAAACTTCAGTATTATGTTTGCTTTTATAGGCGTTACACTCATTATTTCAAGCCAATTAACCGGAAAACTTGTTGACTATATAGATAGATTACTGTTGCTAAGAATCATGTCTACTATACAAGTTATTGGTGTTATAATCGTATCACTAACGTTACTCAACCATTGGACTTTTTGGATACTTTCTTGTGGCTTTGTGGTTTTAGTGGCACCAGTTACAGGGATTGCAACGTTAGGATTTTCGATAGCAATGGATGAGAGTAAAGGGGCCAAAGGTAGTTCTTCAAGTTTGTTGGGATTGTTCCAAACTTTACTTGGTGGCATCATCTCTCCACTTGTTGGTATTAAGGGAGAGAGTAATGCGATACCTTATATAATCGTTATCGTTATTACAGCAATAATTCTTATGATTTTACAGTTGATTAATGTGAAGATATTTAAAAAAGCTAAAATTCATTGATAAAATTGAGTGATTTTTCAATGAGTTTTAGCTTTTTTATCG
>NZ_JBRIKK010000019.1:0-57373 GCF_052976705.1 Staphylococcus sp. MSU001 | reverse complement strand
TTAATCGAGACCGGAAGGTCTCTTTTTTTTTATATGAAAAGAGTTCTAAAAAAGAAAGTATTGATAAATAAATTAGCTACTTAATAACTTTTATAAGAGGTAATTTCATTTGTGGCTTATAAAGGTTAAGTAGCATATCTAACCTTAAATGCTTTAATTACTGTAATGTTTCGTAACAATAATTAAAGCATTTTAAAGTTTCTTAAAGTCTAGTATTTATATGACGAGTGAATGAATTAATGCATTAACATGGTCTTCTAATTCTTCTTTTTTTATCCCCCCAAATCCTAAAATAAATTTTGGATAAGCTTTAGAATAATTTTCGTAATGATAAGGTTTTAATTTTAAATTATTTTTTTTCGCATTTTTTAAACATTGTTTCATCGACAATCCATTATTAACAGTTATTGTAAAATGCATTCCAGTTAGTGCGCCTTCAATCTTTATTTGAGTATTGTATGGCTTTAATCGTTTTAAAATATAATCAAGTTTATCTCTATAAATCTTTCGCATTTTATTCAAATGTCTTTCAAATTTCCCACTTATCATGAATTGAGCAACCATGTGTTGAATGTGCACTGGCACTGTATTTCCCTCTTTATATTTTTGATTATTATATTTGTTCATTAAATTTTGTGGCAAAACAATATATGCAATCCTACAGCTTGGATATAAAGATTTTGAGAAAGTACTAATATAAATGACTTTTCCTTTTGTGTCTAAACTTTGTAATGCAGGTATGGGTTTGCCAAAATATCTAAATTCTGAATCATAATCATCTTCAATAATATATCTTTGCTTTGCTTGATGCGACCAATTGATTAATTGCGTTCTTTTTTTTAAATTGGTGACATAACCAGTTGGAAATTGATGAGAAGGTGTTATATATAAAATATTGTTATTTGTATGTAAAATAGGATCGATTTGTATTCCATTTTGTTCAACTGGTACCTGAATATAACTTATACCTTTTTTATCAAGCGTATGTTTAATTGGTGGATAACTTGGCTGTTCAATAATAAACTCTTCTTTTTTTAGTAAATTGGTTATCATATCGAGTAACTGGCTTGTTGATGATCCAATAATAACTTGATTTGGGTGACAAGTGACGCCACGACTATTAAATAAGTAATGTGAAATTTGTTGCCTTAAAATATATTCTCCTTGACGCTCACCTCGTTGTAATAGTGATAGCTGATGATCTTCAAAAACGTCTTTCGCATATTTTCTAAAAATATGCATAGGAAAACTTTCAGAATCAATTTCAGCTAAATTAAAAGCATATTTATATTGTCGTTGCTTCTTTTCTAAGTTATCAGTGTTTAATTGATTTGTTTGTCGATGTATCACTGGCAATGATTCTATATCGGAAACGAAGTATCCAGATCTAGGTTTCGAATAAATGAAACCTTCATCTACAAGTAATTGATATGCATGTTCTATTGTAGTGTGGCTAACAGATAAATAGTTACTTAACTGTCGTTTAGATGGAAATCTATCATTTGATTGATATTGACCTTCGATAATTTGATTTTTTAACTTTTCATATAACGATAAATAAAGTGGTTGATTTACTTTCAATTAACTGACCCCTATCTTTATGTACAAATTGAACCTTTTTAAATATCAGTTTATCTCGTAAAATATATTTAATCAATAAGAAAAGGGGTAAGTAGTATGTCTAAAATAGTAGGATCAGATCGAGTGAAAAGAGGAATGGCTGAAATGCAAAAAGGCGGTGTCATTATGGACGTCGTTAATGCAGAACAAGCGAAAATTGCTGAAGAAGCCGGAGCTGTTGCCGTAATGGCATTAGAGCGTGTACCATCAGATATTCGTGCTGCTGGTGGTGTTGCACGTATGGCAAATCCTAAAATAGTTGAAGAAGTTATGAATGCTGTTTCAATTCCTGTTATGGCTAAAGCCAGAATTGGTCATATTACAGAAGCGAGAGTTTTAGAATCGATGGGTGTTGACTATATAGATGAGTCTGAAGTACTAACACCTGCAGACGAAGAATATCATTTAAGAAAAGATCAATTTACAGTTCCTTTTGTGTGTGGCTGTCGTAACTTAGGTGAAGCAGCACGACGCATTGGTGAAGGTGCGGCGATGTTGCGTACGAAAGGTGAACCTGGTACTGGTAATATAGTTGAAGCTGTTCGTCATATGCGACGTGTTAATTCTGAAGTTAGCCGTTTAACAGTTATGAACGATGATGAAATTATGACATTTGCAAAAGATTTGGGTGCACCTTATGAAGTATTAAAACAAATTAAAGATAATGGACGTCTTCCTGTAGTTAATTTTGCAGCTGGTGGTGTTGCTACGCCTCAGGATGCAGCACTAATGATGGAATTAGGTGCAGATGGTGTATTTGTTGGTTCAGGTATATTTAAATCTGAAGATCCTGAAAAATTTGCTAAAGCTATCGTTCAAGCTACTACACATTATCAAGATTATGAGTTAATTGGAAAATTGGCAAGTGAGCTAGGTACGGCTATGAAAGGTCTAGATATTAATCAAATTTCACTAGAAGAAAGAATGCAAGAGCGTGGTTGGTAATGATTAAAATTGGTGTTTTAGCCTTACAAGGTGCTGTACGTGAACATATTCGTCATATTGAATTAAGTGGTTATGAAGGCATTGCTATAAAAAGAGTAGAGCAGCTAAATGAAATTGATGGTCTAATATTACCTGGTGGCGAGTCAACAACATTACGTCGTTTAATGGATTTATATGGATTTAAAGAAAAGTTACAACATTTAGATATGCCAATGTTTGGAACATGTGCTGGATTAATCGTTCTTGCAAAAAATGTTGAAAATGAGTCTGGTTATTTAAAGAAATTAGACATAACTGTTGAGCGTAATTCATTCGGTAGACAAGTCGATAGCTTTGAATCTGAACTTGATATTAAAGGGATAGCAAATGATATTGAGGGAGTATTTATTAGAGCACCTCATATTGCTAAAGTGGATAACGGAGTGGAAATACTTAGTAAAGTTGGAGATAAAATAGTAGCCGTCAAACAAGGACAATATCTCGGTGTTTCTTTCCATCCAGAACTAACTGATGATTATCGTATCACTAAGTATTTTATTGAACATATGATTAAACATTAATCATTTTGTAATATTTGATTTTCAAATTACTTTCTATCAAATTTAACAATTTATTTTGAAAGAAGTTTTATAAATTGTAGATTATTTTACTCTACGTATGCGATAACGATTGCTTGTTCTAATTATTTGTCAAAATTCTAATATTTAAATCATTTAAAACATACTAAGATTAGCTATGAAGAAATCTATGACGATAGATTTTTTCATAGCTATTTTTTATAGTTATAGAGAGAAGTAGACTGTCCAGACCCTTGGATTTTAAATCCGTATAAAAAACAAGTCAGCTTTACTCTCGCCTTTTGAAATTCGTTTGTAGTATGTTGGGTTCTTGAAACCGTGTATAGGAAAATGAAATGAGAAAGGTTAAGTAAAGTAATGCTTATTTTAATTATAAGTACTTGACTAATCGTAGGAAGAAGTCTGGGACAAACACTTGTCTCAGGCTTTTTCAATACATTGACAGATTGAGTGTCATTGAAGAAGCTCGGAATTTAGAAAAATGTATCTTTACGATTTGAATTAAAATAAAAGCAAGAGAAACAAAACGTTACTCTTGCTTAAATCTACGTATGTTATTAGATGAAGAATCCTGCAATAGCCGCTGATATAAACGAAACAAGTGTTGCACCAAATAATAATTTTATTCCGAAACGAGCAACAACGTCACCTTTTTCATCATTCAATGATTTAATAGCTCCTGAAATAATACCAATTGAACTAAAGTTTGCGAATGATACTAAGAAGACAGAGGTAATTCCTTTAGCATGTTCCGATAATCCAGTAGCTTTACCTAAATCTTGCATTGCTACAAATTCATTAGATAGTAATTTTGTAGCCATTACTGAACCAGATTGAACTGCATCTTGCCATGGTATTCCAGTTAAAAAAGCGAAAGGTGCAAAAATAAATCCAATAAGCGTTTGGAAGTTCCATTTAATAGCACCGCCAGACACAAAGCTTAAGATTCCACTCACCATTCCATTTAATAAAGCAATAATTGCAATATAACCTATTAGCATTGCGCCTACAATAACTGCCACTTTAAATCCATCTAGTATATACTCCCCAAGCATTTCAAAGAAAGATTGTTTTTTTGTTTCGTTCTCATCAATTAATAATTTGTCGTCTTCCTCATTGACTTTATAAGGATTAATGATAGATGCAATGATAAAACCACCAAACAAGTTAAGCACTACTGCAGTCACAACATATTTTGGTTCAATAAGTGTAAAATAAGCGCCTATAATTGATGCTGATACCGTTGACATCGCTGAAGCAGTTAATGTATATAAGCGTTGTTTAGGTATGTAAGGTAATTGTTTTTTTAATGAGATAAAGACTTCAGATTGTCCTAGAATTGCTGCTGCGACCGCATTGTAAGATTCTAAACGGCCCATTCCATTAATCTTTGAAATTAAAAATCCCAGTAAGTTAATAATTAGTGGCAGTATTCGTGTATATTGTAATATACCTATCAATGCTGAAATAAAAACAATAGGTAACAAAACGCTAAAGAAGAATGGTGGTTGTTTAGGATCAACAAATTTAAAGCCACCAAATACAAAATTGACACCGACCGCTGCTTTAGCTAATAAATAATTAAAACCATCTGAAATACTCCCAATAACTGAAATTCCCAAATTAGTTTTGAGTAATATAAATGCAAATATTAATTGAATTACTAATAGTAATCCAACATATCGCCAGCGAATATTTTTTCTGTCTGAACTAAATAAAACTGCTAGTGCTAAAAAGAAAATGATTCCTAATATCCCAATCACAATATGCATATTTTTTCATTCCTTTAAATTTTTTCTATTTTCTATCATACAACAAAATGAACACGCTAACATCATTAATTTGAAATTTTAAAATCAAATTGGTTGAAAAAGGTCAAAGATGGTCATATAATATAGTCAAAGAAGGTCAAAAAAAGAGGTGATATCTATGCACAATATGTCCGACATCATAGAACAATACATTAAGCGGTTATTTGAAGAAGCAGATGAAGATGTTGTAGAAATACAACGCGCTCATATTGCTCAACGTTTCGATTGTGTTCCTTCTCAACTTAACTATGTTATTAAGACACGTTTCACCAATGAACATGGTTATGAAATTGAAAGTAAACGTGGTGGCGGTGGCTACATTCGAATCACTAAAATTGAAAATAAAGATGCAACAGGTTATATTAATCACTTACTACAATTAATAGGTCCATCTATTTCTCAACAACAAGGGTATTATGTCATAGATGGTTTGTTAGATAAAGGTTTGATTAATGAAAGAGAAGCTAAAATGATACAGACCATTATCGATAGAGAAACTTTAAAAATGGATGTTGTTGCACGCGATATTATAAGAGCTAATATCTTAAAACGATTACTACCAGTTATTAATTATTACTAGGTTAGGTGAGGTGTTTAAAATTGCTTTGTGAAAATTGCCATTTTAATGAAGCGGAAGTTAAACTTACTGTTAAAGGTATAGATAGTACGCATGAAAAATGGGTATGTTCAGTATGTGCCCAAGGAGAAAATCCCTGGTTACATTCTAACGATGATAATACGTATCATACACACCAAGACGATATAGAAGAAGCATTTGTGGTGAAACAGATACTTCAACACCTTGCTGCAAAACATGGTATTAATTTTCATGAGATGGCATTTAAAGAAGAAAAAAGATGCCCAACATGTCAGATGACACTTAAGGATATTGCACATGTTGGTAAGTTTGGGTGTGCTGATTGTTATGCTACGTTTAAAGAAGACATCATTGATATAGTTCAACGTGTTCAAGGTGGTCAATTTGAGCATGTAGGAAAAACACCACAATCATCGTATAAGAAACTTGCAATAAAAAAGCAAATTGAAGAAAAATCAAAATATCTAAATAAATTGATAAATGATCAAGAGTTTGAAGAGGCAGCGATTGTTCGTGATGAAATTAAAGCTTTAAAAAGTGAAAGCGAGGTGTCTCATGATGAGTAATATCCATACTAATATTAGTGAGTGGATGAAGATGTCTGAGGAGACACCTGTTATTATTTCTTCTAGAATACGATTAGCTAGAAATCTTGAAAATCATGTCCATCCACTTATGTTCCCTTCAGAGCAAGAAGGATATCGAGTGATTAATGAAGTTCAAGATGCGCTTCCCAACTTAACTTTGAATCGATTAGATACGATGGATCAACAAAGTAAAATGAAATTGGTTGCGAAACATCTTGTAAGTCCTGAACTAGTGAAACAACCTGCTTCAGCAGTAATGTTAAATGATGATGAATCGGTAAGTGTCATGATAAACGAAGAAGATCATATACGAATACAGGCTCTAGGAACTGATTTATCGCTAAAGGATTTATATCAACGTGCTTCTAAAATCGATGATGAATTAGATAAAGCGTTAGACATTAGTTATGATGAGCATTTAGGATATTTAACTACCTGTCCTACTAATATTGGTACAGGAATGCGTGCAAGTGTGATGTTACATTTACCTGGACTCTCCATTATGAAAAGAATGAACAGAATTGCACAAACAATTAACCGTTTTGGATTTACAATTCGAGGTATATACGGAGAAGGGTCACAAGTATATGGTCATATTTATCAGGTTTCAAATCAACTTACATTAGGAAAAACAGAAGAAGACATCATCGATAGCTTAACTGAAGTCGTAAATCAAATTATAAATGAAGAAAAGCAAATAAGAGAAAGACTTGATAAACACAATCCTGTAGAGACACTAGATAGAGTTTATCGATCATTAGGTGTACTACAAAACAGTAGAATTATTTCTATGGAAGAAGCCTCATATCGTTTAAGCGAAGTGAAACTAGGTATTGATTTGAATTATATTTTGCTTGAAAATTTTAAATTTAATGAATTAATGGTAGCAATACAGTCGCCATTTTTAATAGATGACGAAGATAATAGAACAGTAAATGAAAAAAGAGCTGATTTATTAAGAGAGCATATAAAATAGGAGGTATTTATACATGTTATTTGGTAGATTGACAGAGCGTGCACAACGTGTGTTGGCACATGCACAAGAAGAAGCAATTCGTTTGAACCATTCTAATATTGGAACAGAACATCTTTTGCTTGGTTTAATGAAAGAGCCAGAAGGTATAGCTGCAAAGGTATTAGAAAGTTTTAATATTACTGAAGATAAAGTCATCGAAGAAGTTGAAAAACTTATCGGTCACGGTCAAGAGCAAATGGGCACACTACATTATACACCGAGAGCAAAAAAAGTAATTGAACTGTCTATGGATGAAGCTCGAAAGCTACATCATAACTTTGTAGGAACAGAGCATATTCTATTAGGTTTAATTAGAGAAAATGAAGGTGTTGCAGCACGTGTGTTTGCAAACCTAGATTTAAATATTACTAAAGCACGTGCCCAAGTTGTAAAAGCTTTAGGAAGTCCAGAAATGAGTAATAAAAATGCGCAAGCTAATAAGTCTAATAACACGCCTACTTTAGATGGATTAGCTAGAGATTTAACTGTTATTGCTAAAGATGGAACGTTAGATCCAGTTGTAGGACGAGATAAAGAGATTACTCGTGTAATTGAAGTTTTAAGTCGTCGTACTAAAAATAATCCTGTGCTAATTGGTGAACCCGGTGTTGGTAAAACAGCAATTGCTGAGGGACTTGCGCAAGCAATTGTTAAAAATGAAGTACCAGAAAATTTAAAAGACAAACGTGTAATGTCATTAGATATGGGTACAGTCGTAGCTGGCACTAAATATCGTGGTGAATTTGAAGAAAGATTGAAAAAAGTAATGGAGGAAATTCATCAAGCTGGTAATGTTATTCTATTTATCGATGAACTTCATACTTTAGTTGGTGCTGGTGGCGCAGAAGGAGCAATTGATGCATCTAATATTTTAAAACCTGCTTTAGCTCGCGGAGAATTGCAATGTATAGGTGCCACAACATTAGATGAATATCGTAAAAATATAGAAAAAGACGCTGCACTAGAACGTCGTTTCCAACCAATTCAAGTGGATGAACCTACAGTTGAAGACACGATTGAAATCTTAAAAGGATTACGTGACCGTTATGAGGCTCATCACAGAATTAATATTTCAGATGAAGCTTTAGAAGCGGCTGCTAAATTGAGTGATCGCTATGTTTCAGATCGTTTCTTGCCCGATAAAGCCATTGACTTAATTGATGAGGCAAGTTCAAAAGTTAGACTTAAAAGTCATACAACTCCAAGTAATTTAAAAGAGATTGAACAAGAAATTGATAAAGTAAAAAATGAAAAAGATGCTGCAGTTCATGCCCAAGAATTTGAAAATGCCGCTAATTTAAGAGATAAGCAATCTAAACTTGAAAAGCAATATGAAGATGCTAAAAATGAATGGAAAAATGCACAAGGTGGTTTAGATACTGCCTTATCTGAAGAAAATATCGCTGAAGTAATAGCTGGTTGGACGGGTATTCCTCTAACTAAAATTAATGAAACTGAATCAGATCGTTTATTGAATCTTGAAGATACACTTCATAAACGTGTCATTGGACAAAACGATGCTGTGAATTCAATTAGTAAAGCTGTTCGAAGAGCTCGTGCTGGTCTTAAAGATCCAAAACGTCCAATCGGTAGTTTTATTTTCTTAGGACCTACAGGTGTCGGTAAAACTGAATTAGCACGTGCTTTAGCTGAATCTATGTTTGGTGAAGATGATGCAATGATTCGCGTAGATATGAGTGAATTTATGGAGAAACATGCTGTCAGTCGATTAGTTGGTGCACCTCCAGGATATGTAGGACATGATGACGGCGGTCAATTGACTGAAAAAGTTAGACGTAAACCATACTCTGTCATTTTATTTGATGAAATTGAGAAAGCACATCCTGACGTTTTTAATATTCTTCTACAAGTTTTAGATGATGGTCATTTAACAGATACTAAAGGTCGTACTGTGGACTTCCGTAATACTGTGATTATTATGACTTCTAATGTGGGAGCTCAAGAATTACAAGACCAACGCTTTGCTGGTTTCGGAGGTGCTTCAGAAGGTAGTGACTACGAAACTGTCAGAAAAACAATGATGAAAGAATTAAAAAATTCATTCCGACCAGAATTTTTAAACCGTGTTGATGACATTATTGTCTTCCATAAACTTACAAAAGATGAATTAAAAGAAATTGTTACAATGATGGTAAATAAACTTACACACCGTCTTTCAGAGCAAAATATTAATATTGTTGTTACTGATAAAGCGAAAGAAAAAATTGCAGAAGAAGGATATGATCCTGAATATGGTGCTAGACCACTCATTAGAGCAATTCAAAAAACGGTTGAAGATAATTTAAGTGAATTGATTTTAGATGGAAATAAAATTGAAGGTAAAGAAGTAACAATTGATCATGATGGTAAAGAATTTAAGTATGATATTCATGAAAGTACAACCAAAAAAGAAACAACAGAATCATAATTAAATTTTTATAACTTTAATTTCACATATTGAATTACTACAATTATAACGTTAAATATTAAATTAAAAAGAGTGAGATAGAAAGCTTAAGTAATTCGCTGTCTCACTTGGCAATGAGGACTAGAGTTGAAAATTGAGATTAGACTAAGTACAACTCGGTTGTCAATTGCCAATAAATAAAATGCCTGGGACAATCGTTGTCTCAGGCATTTTATTTACTAAGATAAGTAACACAGAATGAGGGAAATCAATTTAAAATTTTTAATGATGTACTTAACAATATTTGTTAATCATAATATTTTAGTTCATTACTAAATAATGAATCGCTTTTAATCATTGGTTCACATATTAAATGAAAACAGTATTATGAGATTTTTCATAGGTTATTGTTTTATTTCTTATTAATTATCGATGACATGATTATCTTTATAATATTGCTTTTTTATAAAATTAATAGACCGCTAAATCAAAGGTTCCTAGTTTTTATTTAAAAATTCACTTATATTTTTGCTGAATCATCATTAAGGTAATTGCCAGAATGTATAAACAGATAAGCATATGATAAATGTTATAGGTTCATTATAGAAATATTATGAAAGGGTTATAGACTTATAAGTGTGTTATCAACATCATTATTTATTTTTAATTTGTCAGATTCAACTTGTCAGTTTAAAATAGATTTGTTCATATTAAATCGGAGGTGTCTCAATGGCCAAGAAAAAAGTAATATTCGAATGTATGGCATGTGGCTATCAATCTCCTAAGTGGATGGGTAAGTGCCCTAACTGCGGCGCGTGGAATCAAATGGAAGAAATAGTAGAAAAGGTTGCTCATCCTAAACATGGTGTAAAAACAAAAGAAACAGCAGGTAAGGTACAAAAGTTAAATAGTGTTAAGCATGAAGCTACCCCTAGACTACTTACAGAATCAAAGGAATTTAACCGCGTTTTAGGTGGAGGTATTGTAAGTGGTTCATTAGTACTAATAGGTGGAGACCCAGGTATTGGTAAGTCGACTTTATTGCTACAAATTTGTGCTGCGCTGTCACAAAATAAGAATGTTTTATATATTACTGGTGAGGAATCTATTAATCAAACTAAGTTGCGCGCTGATCGTTTGGAAGAAGATTCTAGTCATCTTAATGTTTTAGCCGAAACTGATTTAGAAGTGATACATCAAACTGTAAAAGAAGAGAGACCTGACTTACTTGTTGTTGATTCGATTCAAACAATCTATCATCCGGAAATTAGTTCTGCACCTGGATCGGTATCACAAGTAAGAGAGAGTACACAAAGTTTAATGAACATTGCTAAACAGATGAATATTGCCACATTTATTGTGGGACACGTAACAAAAGAAGGACAAATCGCCGGACCAAGATTATTGGAACATATGGTTGATACAGTTCTTTATTTTGAAGGAGACGAGCATCACGCTTATCGTATCCTTAGAGCAGTAAAAAATAGATTTGGTTCTACAAATGAGATGGGGATTTTCGAAATGAAGCAAAGTGGATTAAAAGGTGTACTTAATCCTTCTGAAATGTTTTTAGAGGAACGTTCTACAAATGTTCCGGGCTCTACAATCGTCCCCACTATGGAAGGAACAAGACCACTACTCATTGAAGTCCAAGCGCTTGTTACACCAACTACATTTAATAATCCTAGACGAATGGCTACAGGTATAGATCATAATCGATTAAGTTTACTTATGGCGGTTCTAGAAAAAAAGGAAAACTATTTACTCCAACAACAAGATGCCTATATTAAAGTAGCAGGTGGCGTCAAATTAACAGAACCTGCTGTTGATTTAAGTATTATTGTTGCGACAGCATCAAGTTTTAAAGATCAAGCTGTTGATGGATTAGATTGTTTTGTGGGTGAAGTTGGATTAACAGGTGAAGTACGCAGAGTATCTCGCATAGAGCAACGTGTTCAAGAAGCGGCCAAACTAGGGTTTAAAAGAGCTATTATTCCACAGACAAATATTGGAGGTTGGACATTCCCAGAAGGCATCCAAGTCGTTGGTGTTTCATCAGTACATGAAGCTTTAAAATATGCATTACATTCAAAACCGAGATAAGCCGTATTATTAAGCCATACTACGATATAACATCAATGGAAGGAGGATATAAGTTGAATATAACAAAAGCAATTGTTGTAGCAATCTATATCATTGTTGGTGCAGCTCTTGGTGTTATAATTATACCTGAAGTTGTTAAAGATCTTGGCATTCATCACCATGCGGTTATCACTAATTATTATGTAGATAGTTTCATAGGCATTATTATATTTTTTATTATATTTGGATTATTCATTAATAAAGTAACATATGCTTTTAAACAATTTGAACAATTAATCATGAGACGCAGTGCGGTAGAAATATTATTTGCTACAATTGGTTTAATTATTGGTTTATTTATTTCAGTGATGGTTTCTTTTATCTTAGAAATGATAGGTAATTCCATATTAAATCACTTTGTACCTATGATTATCACTATTATTTTATGTTATTTAGGCTTTCAATTTGGTCTGAAAAAAAGAGATGAAATGCTTATGTTTTTACCAGAGAATATGGCACGTTCGATGTCTAATAATACACGAAGAGCGACACCTAAGATTGTAGATACAAGTGCAATTATCGATGGAAGGATATTAGATATTATACGTTGCGGATTTATCGATGGTGATATATTAATACCACAAGGCGTTATAAATGAATTACAAGTTATAGCGGATGCTAAAGATAGCGTGAAACGTGAAAAAGGTCAAAGAGGATTAGATATTTTGAATCAACTTTATGATTTAGATTACCCTACACGCGTTATACATCCAACTCAATCCCATAGTGATATAGATACATTATTAATTAAATTAGCACAACAGTATCACGCACATGTGATTACGACTGATTTTAATTTAAATAAAGTATGTCATGTTCAAGGAATTACTGCACTCAACGTTAATGATTTATCGGAAGCAATCAAACCTAATGTACATCAAGGCGACCAGTTAAGTATTTTATTAACGAAGATAGGTAAAGAGCCAGGACAAGGCGTAGGATATTTAGATGATGGTACAATGGTGGTTGTTGATAACGCGAAGAGTTACATTGGTCAACAAGTTGATTTAGAGGTCGTAAGTTTGTTACAAACATCATCAGGAAGAATTGTTTTTGCGAAATTTGTTGACTGAAAATTTTATAGATTATCTTTGTTAGAATAAGGGTTTCATGTGAAACGTACCTTACGAATTTAGGTGCTATATTTAATTGAAATATTTCAAATTGGTTTTATTTAACAAGGTTATACATATTAAACATGTGACTTATCAAAGAGGCCTTTAAGTGCTACAATATTATTGAAATGTTAGGTGGATTAGAATATTCAATATTTAATCAAGTTATTCATCAAGGTATACTTTAGCGTATCCTTATCGTTTGAATAACTTTTTTAAAATTAAACGACTTACAATAAACTACTGCATTTATTTGCATATTTTGTTAGTGGTCATAGTTATCATTTTATTGATGTATAATTTGCAAAGTATTTTAATTAATATTTGGCTATTTATTATCCACACAATTAATAGTAGGAGTGAAAATAATGAGTGAACGTATCAGAGTAAGATATGCGCCAAGTCCAACAGGATATTTGCATATTGGTAATGCAAGAACAGCATTATTCAATTATTTATTTGCTAAACATTATAATGGTGATTTTGTTGTTCGCATAGAAGATACAGATAGTAAACGTAATTTAAAAGATGGTGAATCTTCACAATTCGATAATCTAAAATGGTTAGGTTTGGATTGGGATGAATCCGTCGATAAAGATAAAGGTTTTGGACCTTATCGTCAATCTGAACGTGCAGAAATCTATAATCCACTAATTCAACAGCTATTAGAGGAAGACAAAGCATATAAATGTTATATGACTGAAGAAGAGTTAGAAGCAGAGCGTGAAGCTCAAATTGCCCGTGGAGAGATGCCAAGATATGGTGGACAACATGCGCACTTAACAGAAGAACAGCGTCAACAGTACGAAGCGGAAGGGCGTAAACCATCAATTCGTTTCCGTGTGCCTAAAGATCAAACATATACGTTCAATGACATGGTTAAAGGAGAAATTTCCTTTGAATCTGACAATATCGGAGACTGGGTAATTGTAAAAAAAGATGGTGTTCCGACTTATAATTTTGCAGTTGCCGTAGATGATCATTATATGCAAATATCAGATGTTATACGTGGTGATGACCATGTTTCGAATACACCTAAGCAGTTAATGATATATGAAGCATTTGGATGGGAAGCACCTCGTTTTGGTCATATGTCACTCATTGTTAATGAAGAGCGTAAAAAGTTAAGCAAGCGGGATGGTCAAATCCTACAATTTATCGAGCAATATCGTGATTTAGGATATCTTCCAGAAGCATTATTTAACTTTATTACATTATTAGGTTGGTCACCTGAAGGTGAAGAGGAAATCTTTTCTAAAGAAGAATTTATAAAGATTTTTGATGAAAAACGCTTGTCTAAGTCTCCAGCTATGTTCGATAGACAAAAACTTGCTTGGGTTAACAACCAGTATATGAAAACAAAAGATACAGAAACAGTATTTGAACTTGCATTACCTCATTTAATCAAGGCTAATCTTATACCTGAAAACCCATCAGAAAAGGATAGAGAATGGGGACGTAAATTAATAGCGTTGTATCAAAAAGAAATGAGTTACGCTGGTGAAATTGTTCCATTATCAGAAATGTTCTTCCATGAAATGCCGGAACTAGGAAAAGATGAACAAGAGGTATTACAAGGAGAACAAGTGCCAGAACTAATGAACCACTTATATGGTAAATTAGAATCTTTAGAATCATTTGAGGCAACTGAAATTAAAAAAATGATTAAAGAAGTTCAAAAAGAAACTGGTATTAAAGGTAAACAATTATTTATGCCTATTCGTGTTGCTGTTACTGGACAAATGCATGGTCCTGAATTACCTAACACAATTGAAGTATTAGGCAAAGATAAAGTATTGTCACGCTTAAAAAAACTTGTTTAAATAAATAGGATTAGTTATTTATTTAATAAATATTAAGTCATAAAGTGTTTACGACTTGAAATTTTACAAGTGACAACATATGATTATAAATATAAAATGATTCAAAGGATTAGTAGTTAAATGTTTATGTGTCAGAGAGTGTGCGGGAGCTGTGAGCACATCATAAATATTAATGAATGCACCTTTGTTAATAAAAATAAATAATTGAGATGAGAATAGTAATAAATCAAATATGAGTATTGCTATTAAATGAAGAGTGGAACCGTGCGAGAGCGCCTCTAGCAACAAATGTTAGAGGTGCTCTTTTCATATTTTTAAACTATGCTATCAGTGATATTCCGTGTAGTGATTTAAACGTGTTGAAATTAATTTGATTAGACTAAGGGGGAGACGTTCGTGTTAAAAAGAATGAGAGACGATATAAAGATGGTGTTTGAACAGGATCCTGCAGCGCGATCGACTTTAGAAGTAATAACTACTTACGCTGGATTACATGCAGTTTGGAGTCACTTAATTGCCCATAAATTATATAAAAATAGACGTTATGTAGCAGCCAGAATGATTTCTCAATTATCACGTTTTTTCACCGGAATCGAAATACATCCAGGTGCAAAAATTGGTAAGCGTTT
Organism: Staphylococcus sp. MSU001; assembly: GCF_052976705.1. Classification (NCBI taxonomy): domain Bacteria; kingdom Bacillati; phylum Bacillota; class Bacilli; order Caryophanales; family Staphylococcaceae; genus Staphylococcus; species Staphylococcus sp. MSU001. The sequence continues at coordinate 42,103 of NZ_JBRIKK010000019.1, read as the reverse complement.
ATTTATCGACCATGGCATGGGTGTAGTTATTGGAGAAACATGTACAATTGGTGATAATGTCACTATTTATCAAGGAGTTACTTTAGGTGGTACAGGTAAAGAAAAAGGAAAGCGCCATCCTGATATTGGTGATAATGTGTTGATAGCAGCTGGATCTAAGATATTAGGTAATATAAAAATTGAATCAAATGTGAATATTGGAGCTAATTCTGTAGTATTACAGTCAGTTCCTAGTTATACAACTGTAGTAGGTATACCAGGTCACATTGTTAAACAAGAAGGTAGACGTATTGGTAAAACATTTGATCACCGTAACTTACCTGATCCACTTTTTGAACAAATTAAACACTTAGAAAGACAACTTGAAAAAGCTAAGAATGGAGAGATTCAAGATGATTACATTATATAATACCTTAACACGTCGGAAAGAGACGTTTGAGCCCATTGAACCAGGTAAGGTCAAAATGTATGTATGTGGGCCGACAGTTTACAATTATATTCATATTGGAAATGCACGACCAGCTATTAATTATGATGTAGTCAGAAGATATTTCGAATATAAGGGATATGAGGTCATTTATGTTTCTAATTTCACAGACGTTGATGATAAACTCATTAATCGCTCTAAAGAACTCAATGAAAGTGTTCCTGAAATTGCTGAAAAGTATATTAAAGCTTTTTATGAGGACGTTGGTGCTTTGAATGTGAAAAAGGCTACATCTAATCCGCGTGTGATGCACCATATGGGTGAAATTATTGATTTTATCAAGGAATTAGTAGATGAAGGTTATGCATATGAAAGTGACGGTGATGTCTATTTTAGAACACGTCAATTTGATGGATATGGTAAGTTAAGTCATCAATCATTAGATGATTTGAAAGTTGGCGCTCGTATTGAAGCTGGAGAACAAAAAGAAGATGCGTTAGATTTTACTTTATGGAAGAAAGCTAAGCCAGGGGAAATTAGTTGGAATAGTCCGTTTGGTAAAGGTAGACCAGGTTGGCACATTGAATGTTCGGTAATGGCTTATCATGAACTAGGACCTACAATAGATATTCACGCAGGTGGTTCAGATTTACAATTTCCGCATCATGAAAATGAAATTGCTCAATCAGAGGCTCATAATCATGCTCCTTTCGCAAATTATTGGATGCATAATGGTTTTATTAATATTGATAATGAGAAAATGAGTAAGTCTCTAGGAAATTTCATTTTAGTTCACGATATCATTAAAGAAGTCGATCCAGACGTATTACGATTCTTTATGATTAGTGTGCATTATCGTAGCCCAATAAACTACAATTTAGAATTAGTAGGTGCGGCGCGAAGTGGTCTTGAACGTATACGTAATAGCTACAAGTTAATTGAGGAAAGAGAAGAAATTGCTACAGATTTGGAAGAACAATCAGAATATATACAACAAATAGATAAAATACTAAATCAATTTGAAACAGTAATGGATGATGACTTTAATACTGCTAATGCAGTAACTGCATGGTATGACTTAGCTAAACTTGCAAATAAATATGTATTAGAAAACACAACTTCAACAAAAGTTTTAAATAGATTTAAAGAAGTGTATAGCATTTTTAGTGACGTTCTTGGTGTACCACTTAAGAGTAAAGAAACAGAAGAGTTACTAGATGAAGACATTGAACAATTGATTGAGGAGCGTAATGAAGCACGTAAAAATAAAGATTTCGCTCGAGCAGATGAAATTAGAGATATGTTAAAAGCACGTCATATCATTTTAGAAGATACCCCACAAGGTGTAAGATTTAAACGTGGCTAAACATATGAATGTAAAACTTCTTAATCCTTTAACATTGGCATATATGGGTGATGCAGTACTTGATCAACATGTGCGTGAATATATCGTGCTAAAATTACAAAGTAAACCTCATCGTTTGCACCAAGTATCGAAAAGTTACGTTTCAGCGAAAAGTCAAGCTGAGACTTTAGAGTATTTGTTAGAGATTGACTGGTTTACAGAGGAAGAGCTAAGTGTTTTAAAACGAGGACGTAACGCTAAAAGTTATACAAAAGCTAAAAATACTGACATTCAAACTTATCGCAAAAGTTCAGCGTTAGAAGCTGTTATCGGATTTTTATATTTAGACCATCAATCAGAACGATTAGAAAACTTATTAGAAACAATTGTTAGGATAGTGGATGAAAGGTAGTGTGAATGTGGAAGATATAGTGATAGTAGGCAGACACGCAGTTAAAGAAGCAATTATATCAGGTCACGCCATAAATAAGATTTTGATTCAAGATGGTATAAAAAAGCAACAAATTAACGACATTTTAAAAAATGCAAAATCACAAAAATTAATTGTACAAACGGTACCAAAATCTAAATTAGATTTTTTAGCAAATGCACCTCACCAGGGTGTGGCTGCTTTAGTAGCCCCATATGAATATGCAAACTTCGATGAATTTTTACAAAAACAAAAGAAAAAAGACCGTTATTCAACTGTTATCATTTTAGATGGTTTAGAAGATCCGCATAATCTTGGCTCTATATTAAGAACAGCAGATGCTTCTGGTGTTGATGCGGTTATTATACCTAAAAGACGATCAGTTGCGTTAACACAGACCGTTGCCAAAGCTTCTACAGGAGCGATTCAGCATGTTCCGGTCATAAGAGTTACTAATCTTTCGAAAACTATCGATGAATTAAAAGACAGCGGCTTTTGGATTGCGGGTACAGAAGCTAGTAATGCAACGGATTATAGAGATTTACAAGCAGATATGTCACTAGGTATTGTTATAGGTAGTGAGGGGCAAGGTATGAGCCGTTTAGTGAGTGATAAGTGTGATTTTCATATTAAGATTCCAATGGTTGGACATGTCAATAGCTTGAACGCTTCTGTGGCTGCAAGTTTAATGATGTATGAAGTATATCGTAAACGTCATCAGTTAGAGGAAAAGTCATGAAGAAAAGATACTTAATTATAGATGGCTACAATATGATTGGCCAATCCTCAACACTTAGCACTGTTGCTAAAGAGAATTTAGAAGAAGCTAGAGAGCAATTATTAGACACAATTGCCAACTACAATGCATTAATAGCAGATGAAATTGTCTGTGTATTTGATGCCTATGAACAGTCAGGGATAGAAAGGGAATACTTCTATCATGGCGTCAAAACAATCTTTACTAAAGAAAAAGAAACTGCAGATAGTTTTATAGAACGCTACGTGTATGAACTATATAATAAACACACGACACACATTACCGTTGTAACAAGTGATATGAGTGAACAACATGCTATTTTTGGTTCAGGTGCATATCGTATTTCTTCAAGAGAAATGTGGCGTGAATTAAAAGAAAATGAGGTTGTTGTTAACAAGTCACTTGATGATTTTAGCGAAAAGAAACCAAGAATTAGAATTCCGTTATCTAATGAGATACTTGAAGAATTTGAAAAGATTAGACGTGGCAATCAGAATAAAGACTAATTTTGTTCTGTTGTGATTTTAGATAGATTTCATATAAACTAATTTCAACTTACTCGAAAGGTTAGATATATGAATCTGAATAAACAGCAACAAGAATATACAGCAATGCGTCTATCGCAAACAGAAAATAAATGTTCTGAAGAACTATTTGAGTCTTTAATAGAAGAACTAAAGCCACTGATTTACAAAAAAATAAGGTGTATCTCCCATAATAAGTATGACATTGAGGACATGTATCAAGAGATTGTTATTAAATTCTACCGTGCCTTGCATAAATTCGACCATCAACAAGGTGTACCAATAGAACACTATATTTACTTCTTAATTCGTTCGGTTAAATATGACTATCTTAGAAAAGTAAGAGCGAATTATAAACGTCAACCGCTACTTGTTAATGAATATATTGTTGAATATAATGCTACTTTGGCATTAAACGATATAGAAAGATCGATAATTAGAAAAGAATTAACATTAGCTTTTAAAAGAAGCGAAGACAAACTCAGTCGAATGGAAAGACGTATTATTCGATTACTACTTAATGATTACAAGCCAAAAGAGATTGCCATGGTTTTAAATTTAGAATCCAAAGTTGTTTATAATGCGATTCAACGTAGTAAATGGAAACTTAAAAGAAGTTTTAAATAAGAAAATAATATGTAAATAGTATACTGTATAGTGAGGAAATTATAGCGTGGCGTATAAGTTTGACATTTAATACAATACTTATGTATAGTATATTGGTATTATAATGAGTAAAGGTGAATAATTGTGAAGAAAGTACCTTTGAATTGTGAGAATTGTGGCAATCGGAATTACAATGTTCCTAAAAAAGAAGGCTCAGCAACGAGACTTACTTTAAAAAAATACTGTCCAAGATGTAACGCGCATACAGTTCATAAAGAATCAAAATAAGATGGTATCAATTAATTGAATATGACTTTCATTAGAAAGTCATAGAGTGTGGAGGTCTTATGATGGCTAAAAAAGAAAGTTTCTTTAAAGGCGTTAAGTCAGAAATGGAAAAGACGAGTTGGCCAACTAAGGAAGAATTATTTAAATATACAATAATAGTTGTATCTACAGTGATATTCTTCTTAGTCTTTTTCTATGCCTTAGACATAGGAATTAATGCATTAAAACAATTATTTTTAGGTTAGGAGTGAAGACATGTCTGAAGAAGTAGGCGCTAAGCGTTGGTATGCTGTACATACCTATTCTGGATATGAAAATAAAGTTAAAAAGAATTTAGAAAAAAGAGTAGAATCTATGAATATGACTGAACAAATTTTCAGAGTTGTCATACCAGAAGAGGAAGAAACTCAAGTTAAGGACGGGAAAGCTAAAAAGCTTGTGAAGAAAACATTTCCTGGATATGTGTTAGTTGAGTTAATCATGACAGATGAGTCGTGGTATGTAGTTAGAAATACTCCTGGAGTTACAGGATTTGTCGGATCTGCAGGTGCAGGCTCAAAACCTAACCCACTACTTCCTGAAGAAGTACGCTTCATTCTTAAGCAAATGGGTCTTAAAGAGAAAACAATAGATGTTGAACTCGATGTTGGAGAACAAGTTCGTATCCAATCAGGTCCTTTTGCTAATCAAGTTGGAGAAGTACAAGAGATTGAAGCGGATAAATTCAAGCTTACTGTACTTGTGGATATGTTTGGTCGTGAAACACCTGTAGAAGTTGAATTTGACCAAATTGAAAAATTATAAAACCATTTTGTTTAAATTTATTCAAAACACATTTGAATAGATTAAAAAAGATATTCATTAAAAGAAAATAGAATTGTAGGTTAGAAAAGTATATTCCTTTATTTATAAGTGATGGATGTACATTAACAAACGATATGAATGTATAAAATAAAACAAATAATAATAGCGTAGTTAGTAAAGATGAAATTTTACTATTGATTTTTTATCAATATGAGTGTTAAAATAATGTGGTCGCGCTTTTATAGCGCTCATTTCGTCACGAAATGTTTAAGAGTGGGAGGGCAAAACTAAGCCCTGTGACCACATCACGATATCAAGGAGGTGCACATCGTGGCTAAAAAAGTAGAAAAAGTAGTTAAATTGCAAATTCCTGCAGGTAAAGCGAATCCAGCACCACCAGTTGGTCCAGCATTAGGTCAAGCAGGTGTGAACATTATGGGATTCTGTAAAGAATTCAATGCTCGTACGCAAGAACAAGCAGGTTTAATCATTCCGGTAGAAATCAGTGTTTATGAAGACCGTTCATTTACATTCATTACAAAAACTCCGCCGGCTCCAGTACTACTTAAAAAAGCAGCTGGTGTTGAAAAAGGTTCTGGTGAACCTAATAAAACTAAAGTTGCAACAGTAACTAAAGATCAAGTACGCGAAATTGCTCAAACAAAAATGCAAGACTTAAATGCTGCAGACGAAGAAGCGGCAATGCGTATTATTGAAGGTACTGCACGTAGCATGGGTATCACTGTACAATAATAAAGCAAAACTTTTTAAATTAATTTGAAATAAACTTAATTTAGACGATAAAAAGCAGGTAACAGATAGGTATACAATGAATATTGTCTATTGGTTTGCTAACATTGCAAAGTAGTGATGTTAACGTTCATCTCTGTTATCTGCTCTTAACTTGCAAGGCGCAAGTGAATGTGGGAGGAAATTCCGCTAAAACCACTAAAGGAGGAACTATAAATGGCTAAAAAAGGTAAAAAGTATCAAGAAGCAGCTAGTAAAGTTGACCGCACTCAATATTATAGTGTTGAAGAAGCAATCAAATTAGCTAAAGAAACTAGCGTTGCTAATTTCGACGCTTCTGTTGAAGTTGCATTCCGTTTAGGAATTGATACACGTAAAAATGACCAACAAATCCGTGGTGCAGTAGTATTACCACACGGTACTGGTAAATCGCAACGTGTACTCGTTTTCGCTAAAGGCGATAAAATCACTGAAGCTGAAGAAGCAGGTGCAGATTATGTAGGTGAAGCAGACTACGTACAAAAAATCCAACAAGGTTGGTTTGATTTCGACGTAGTTGTAGCTACACCTGACATGATGGGTGAAGTTGGTAAACTTGGTCGAGTATTAGGACCTAAAGGTTTAATGCCTAACCCTAAAACTGGCACTGTAACAATGGATGTTAAAAAAGCAGTTGAAGAAATCAAAGCAGGTAAGGTAGAATATCGTGCTGAAAAAGCAGGTATTGTACATGCGTCAATTGGTAAAGTGTCATTCGATGAAGAAAAATTAGTTGATAACTTCAGAACTTTACAAGATGTATTAGCGAAAGCTAAACCAGCTTCTGCTAAGGGTACTTACTTCAAATCTGTTGCTGTTACAACAACAATGGGTCCTGGAGTGAAAGTCGATACTTCATCTTTCAAACTATAAATTTTAAATAGAAAACAAATTGCAGGCTAACTATCAATTTTAGTCTGTAATTTTTTGTTGACTTTTTATACTAAAGCAGTTATATTAATACTTGTGATTATTTTACCTAAGACAGTAGGAGTTATTAATAACTTAAAACAATATCCTACCGAGGCTAAAATTGACTTGAACGTGATGATTAATGATCTTTCAAGCACTTTTTGCCGTGGGTAGAAAGTGCTTTTTTTATTGTGATTAAAAAAAGCACCCAATAAATTTAAATGGAGGTGTCTGAATGTCTGCTATCATTGAAGCAAAAAAACAACAAGTCGATACTATCGCTGAACAACTTAAAAATTCAGTTTCAACAGTTATCGTTGACTACCGTGGTTTAACTGTAGCAGAAGTTACTGAATTACGTTCACAATTACGTGAAGCTGGTGTTGAGTATAAAGTATACAAAAACACTATGGTTCGTCGTGCTGCTGAACAAGCAGGTATCGAAGGCTTGGATGAATTCTTAACAGGTCCTACAGCAATCGCAACTTCTACTGAAGATGTTGTTGCACCAGCAAAAGTTATTGCAGGATTTGCAAAAGAACATGAAGCTTTAGAAGTTAAAACAGGCGTTATGGAAGGTAACGTTATCTCTGCTGAAGAAGTTAAAACAGTTGGTTCATTACCTTCACACGATGGTCTTGTATCTATGCTTTTATCTGTATTACAAGCACCTGTACGCAACTTCGCTTATGCAGTTAAAGCTGTTGGAGAACAAAAAGAAGAAAGCGCTGAATAATTGCGCATAAAAATTAAATTAATGGAGGAAATATAAAATGGCTAATCAAGAACAAATCATTGAAGCAATTAAAGAAATGTCAGTATTAGAATTAAACGATTTAGTAAAAGCAATTGAAGAAGAATTTGGTGTAACTGCAGCAGCTCCAGTAGCAGCAGCAGGTGCAGCTGGTGGCGGAGATGCTGCAGCTGAAAAAACTGAATTTGATGTTGAATTAACTTCAGCTGGATCTTCAAAAATTAAAGTTGTTAAAGCAGTTAAAGAAGCAACTGGCTTAGGATTGAAAGATGCTAAAGAATTAGTAGACGGAGCTCCTAAAGTAATTAAAGAAGCTATGCCTAAAGAAGATGCTGAAAAACTTAAAGAACAATTAGAAGAAGTTGGAGCTAGCGTAGAATTAAAATAGTTTCTACTTTCTAATTAAATAGTTAGGTTGAAAATGTATGTTTAACCTATTTAATATAGATTTCAATGCAAATGCAACCTGAATTCTTTGAGAAGTTAAAACCCCGTTATTCTAATAACGGGGTTTTTCAATTAATTAATACAAGCATACTAAATGCTTTTGGATTGAATGATAAAAATAGAGGTGAAGAAATGAGTCATTATTACGATGAGCAACCTGATGTTAAAAGTAACCCAAAAAGAATTAATTATCAAATAAAAAATGTGCAACTAGAACTTACTACTGACGCTGGAGTGTTTTCAAAAGATAGTGTGGATTTTGGATCAGACTTACTAATTAAAACATTTTTAAAAGAACATCCTCCAGGTCCAAGTAAAACCATTGCGGATGTAGGATGTGGATATGGTCCTATCGGTTTAGCAATAGGAAAAGCATCTCCACACCATCAGATTACAATGTTGGATATTAACAATAGAGCCTTGGCGTTGGCAGAAATGAATAAGACGAAAAATCAAGTGGATAATGTAACAATTATGGAAAGTAATTGTTTATCTGCTGTCAATCATCAGTGCTTTGATTACATTTTAACTAATCCCCCTATTAGAGCTGGTAAGGACATTGTTCATCGAATCTTTGAACAAGCGTTTGACAGACTCAAGACTACAGGTGAACTTTATGTCGTCATTCAAAAAAAGCAAGGTATGCCTTCAGCTAAAAAGAAAATAGAAGAACTATTTGGCAATGTAGAAATTATAGCTAAGAGTAAAGGATATTATATTTTGAAAAGTATAAAAGGTTGATTTCGAAATGGTATTCTGATATAGTTATAAAATGTAAAAATTTATGTTCAATAAGTGTGTACTTTTACGTAAAATGGATAAATTAATTAAGTGTAAATAGAAATCGAAAATGGTGTCATCATATGTGTTGCCGTTTTCTTTTTGTCTTTTATATTAATTATTATATTCAATTGAAAAGTAAGGGTGAACACACAATTTTTGAGGGGTGAATCTGTTTGGCAGGTCAAGTTGTCCAATATGGAAGACATCGTAAACGTAGAAATTACGCGAGAATTTCAGAAGTATTAGAATTACCAAACTTAATAGAAATTCAAACAAAATCTTATGATTGGTTCCTTAAAGAAGGTTTATTAGAAATGTTCAGAGATATTTCTCCAATTGAAGATTTCACTGGCAACCTATCTTTAGAATTTGTAGATTACAGATTAGGTGAACCTAAATATGATTTAGAAGAATCAAAAAACCGTGACGCTACTTATGCTGCACCTCTTCGTGTGAAAGTGCGTCTTATTATTAAAGAAACTGGTGAAGTTAAAGAACAAGAAGTCTTCATGGGTGATTTTCCACTGATGACAGATACAGGTACGTTCGTAATTAATGGTGCTGAACGTGTTATCGTATCTCAATTAGTTCGCTCACCATCCGTGTATTTTAATGAGAAAATCGATAAAAATGGACGTGAAAACTATGATGCAACAATCATTCCTAACCGTGGTGCTTGGTTAGAGTATGAGACGGATGCTAAAGATGTTGTATATGTTCGTATCGATAGAACACGTAAATTACCATTGACTGTATTACTACGTGCGCTAGGTTTCTCAACTGATCAAGAAATTGTTGACTTATTAGGAGACAGCGAGTATTTACGTAATACATTAGAAAAAGATGGGACAGAAAATACAGAACAAGCTTTATTAGAGATTTATGAACGTTTACGTCCTGGCGAACCACCAACAGTAGAAAATGCTAAAAGTTTATTATATTCTCGTTTCTTCGACCCTAAACGCTATGATTTGGCTAGTGTAGGTCGTTATAAAGCGAACAAAAAATTACACCTAAAACATCGTTTGTTCAATCAAAAATTAGCAGAGCCAATTGTTAACAGTGAAACTGGTGAAATTGTCGTTGACGAAGGAACAGTTTTAGATCGTCGTAAACTTGACGAAATCATGGACGTATTAGAAACAAACGCTAATAGCGAAGTATTTGAACTTGAAGGTAGCGTAATTGACGAACCTGTAGAAATCCAATCTATTAAAGTATATGTGCCTAACGATGAAGAAGGTCGTACGACTACTGTCATTGGTAATGCACTACCTGATTCTGAAGTTAAATGTATTACTCCAGCAGATATTGTTGCCTCAATGAGTTATTTCTTCAACTTATTGAATGGCATTGGTTATACAGATGATATTGATCATTTAGGTAATCGTCGTTTACGTTCTGTCGGTGAGCTATTACAAAATCAATTCCGTATCGGTTTATCAAGAATGGAACGTGTTGTTCGTGAAAGAATGTCAATACAAGATACAGATTCTATTACGCCACAACAACTGATTAATATCAGACCAGTTATTGCATCAATCAAAGAATTTTTTGGTAGTTCACAATTATCTCAATTCATGGACCAAGCTAACCCGTTAGCAGAGTTAACGCACAAACGTCGTTTATCTGCTTTAGGGCCTGGTGGATTAACACGTGAACGTGCTCAAATGGAAGTGCGTGACGTTCACTACTCTCACTATGGGCGTATGTGTCCAATTGAAACACCTGAGGGTCCTAATATTGGTTTAATAAACTCATTGTCAAGTTATGCTAGAGTGAATGAATTTGGTTTTATTGAAACGCCATATCGTAAAGTGGATTTAGATACAAACTCAATCACCAATCAAATAGATTATTTGACAGCTGATGAAGAGGATAGCTATGTTGTTGCACAGGCTAATTCTAGACTTGATGAAAATGGACGTTTCTTAGATGATGAAGTTGTTTGTCGTTTCCGTGGTAATAACACTGTTATGGCTAAAGAGAAAATGGATTACATGGACGTTTCACCAAAACAAGTTGTTTCAGCAGCAACAGCATGTATTCCATTCTTAGAAAATGACGACTCTAACCGTGCGTTAATGGGAGCAAACATGCAACGTCAAGCAGTGCCTTTAATGAATCCTGAAGCTCCATTTGTGGGTACAGGTATGGAACATGTAGCCGCAAGAGACTCTGGTGCTGCAATCACTGCTAAGCATAGAGGGCGCGTTGAACATGTTGAATCTAATGAAATTTTAGTTCGTCGTTTAGTTGAAGAAAATGGAACTGAGCATGAAGGTGAATTAGATCGTTATCCTTTAGCGAAATTCAAGCGTTCAAACTCTGGTACTTGTTATAACCAACGTCCGATTGTATCAATTGGTGATGTTGTTGAATATAATGAGATTTTAGCGGACGGTCCTTCAATGGAATTAGGAGAAATGGCATTAGGACGAAATGTAGTTGTTGGTTTCATGACATGGGACGGTTACAACTATGAGGATGCTGTAATTATGAGTGAACGACTAGTTAAAGATGATGTATATACATCTATTCATATTGAAGAGTATGAGTCAGAAGCTCGTGATACGAAATTAGGACCTGAGGAAATCACACGTGATATTCCAAACGTATCTGAAAGTGCACTTAAGAACTTAGATGATCGTGGTATCGTTTACGTTGGTGCAGAGGTTAAAGACGGTGACATCTTAGTAGGTAAAGTAACGCCTAAAGGTGTAACAGAATTAACAGCTGAAGAGAGATTATTACACGCTATCTTTGGTGAAAAAGCACGTGAGGTTCGTGATACATCATTACGTGTACCTCATGGTGCTGGCGGTATCGTTTTAGATGTTAAAGTCTTTAATCGTGAAGAAGGAGACGATACTTTATCTCCTGGAGTTAACCAATTAGTACGTGTATATATTGTCCAAAAACGTAAAATACATGTTGGTGACAAAATGTGTGGTCGTCACGGTAACAAAGGTGTTATTTCTAAGATTGTTCCAGAAGAAGATATGCCATATTTACCAGATGGTCGACCAATCGACATTATGTTAAACCCATTAGGTGTACCATCACGTATGAACATTGGACAAGTATTAGAATTACATTTAGGTATGGCAGCTAAAAACTTAGGAATCCACGTTGCTTCTCCAGTGTTTGATGGTGCCAACGATGATGACGTTTGGTCAACTATCGAAGAAGCTGGAATGGCGCGTGATGGTAAAACTGTCCTATACGATGGACGAACTGGTGAACCTTTCGATAATCGTATTTCAGTTGGTGTCATGTATATGCTTAAACTTGCACACATGGTAGATGATAAGTTACATGCACGTTCTACTGGACCATACTCACTTGTTACACAACAACCATTAGGTGGTAAAGCACAATTTGGTGGTCAACGTTTCGGTGAGATGGAGGTATGGGCACTTGAAGCTTATGGTGCTGCTTATACTTTACAAGAAATCTTAACTTATAAATCTGATGATACTGTAGGTCGTGTTAAAACTTACGAGTCTATAGTTAAAGGTGAGAATATTTCTAGACCTAGTGTTCCAGAATCATTCCGAGTATTGATGAAAGAACTACAAAGTTTAGGTCTAGATGTTAAAGTGATGGATGAGCATGATAATGAAATCGAAATGGCCGATGTTGATGACGAAGATGCAGCAGAACGCAAAGTAGATTTACAACAAAAGAGTGCTCCAGAATCACAAAAAGAAACTACCGATTAATAAGCACTTAAGATAACTGAAACCATAGAGGTATGAAATGCTAGTCATTTCAACCTCTTTAAGGTATTTAATTTCAATAAATGTAATCAATCAAATAGCACAGCTAATCTAAATTGAAGGAGGTAGGCTCCTTGATTGATGTAAATAATTTCCATTATATGAAAATAGGATTGGCTTCACCTGAAAAAATTCGCTCTTGGTCTTATGGTGAAGTTAAGAAACCTGAAACAATAAATTACCGTACACTTAAGCCTGAAAAAGATGGTCTATTCTGTGAAAGAATTTTCGGACCTACTAAAGATTGGGAATGTAGTTGTGGTAAGTACAAACGTGTACGCTACAAAGGTATGGTATGTGATAGATGTGGCGTTGAAGTAACGAAATCAAAAGTGCGTCGTGAAAGAATGGGTCATATTGAATTAGCAGCACCCGTATCTCACATTTGGTATTTCAAAGGAATTCCAAGTCGTATGGGGCTATTATTAGATATGTCTCCTAGAGCATTAGAAGAAGTAATATACTTCGCTTCATATGTTGTAGTTGATCCAGGACCAACTGGACTTGAAAAGAAAACATTATTATCTGAAGCTGAATTCAGAGAATATTATGATAAATACCCAAATCAATTTGTTGCCAAAATGGGTGCAGAAGGTATAAAAGACCTATTAGAAGAAATTGATTTAGATGAAGAATTAAAAGAGTTACGTGATGAGCTTGAATCTGCAACAGGTCAAAGATTAACACGTGCGATTAAACGTTTAGAGGTAGTTGAGTCATTTAGAAATTCTGGGAATAATCCTTCTTGGATGATTTTAGATGTATTACCTATTATACCACCTGAAATTCGTCCGATGGTTCAATTAGACGGTGGACGTTTCGCTACAAGTGATTTAAATGACTTGTATCGTCGTGTTATCAATCGTAACAACCGTTTAAAACGTTTATTAGACCTTGGAGCACCAGGCATCATTGTTCAAAATGAAAAACGTATGTTACAAGAAGCAGTCGATGCTTTAATTGACAATGGTCGTCGTGGTCGCCCTGTAACGGGACCAGGTAACCGTCCATTGAAATCTCTTTCACATATGCTTAAAGGTAAGCAAGGACGTTTCCGTCAAAACTTACTAGGTAAACGTGTTGACTATTCAGGGCGTTCAGTTATCGCAGTTGGACCAAGCTTGAAAATGTATCAATGTGGTTTACCAAAAGAAATGGCGCTTGAATTATTTAAACCATTCGTTATGAAAGAGTTAGTTCAACGTGAGATTGCTACAAACATTAAAAATGCTAAAAGTAAAATTGAACGTATGGACGATGAAGTTTGGGATGTGCTTGAAGATGTTATAACTGAACATCCAGTACTATTAAACCGTGCTCCAACACTACACAGACTAGGTATTCAGGCATTTGAACCTACTCTAGTAGAAGGTCGTGCAATTCGCCTTCACCCTCTTGTTACAACTGCTTATAATGCAGACTTTGATGGTGACCAAATGGCTGTTCACGTTCCATTATCAAAAGAAGCTCAAGCTGAAGCACGTATGCTTATGCTTGCAGCACAAAACATCCTAAACCCTAAAGATGGTAAGCCAGTTGTAACACCATCACAAGATATGGTTTTAGGTAACTATTACCTAACATTAGAGCGAAAAGATGCCGTGAATACTGGTGCAATCTTTAACGATACTAATGAGGTTTTAAAAGCTTATGCAAATGGTTATGTACATCTACACACTCGTATTGGTGTTCATGCTAATTCATTTAATAATCCAACGTTTACTGATGAGCAAAATAGCAAAATTTTAGCTACTTCAGTAGGTAAAATTATTTTCAATGAAATTATTCCTGATTCATTTGCATACATTAATGAACCAAGTCAAGCTAATCTAGAAAGAACGACACCTGATAAATACTTTGTTGATCCTACGCAATTAGGTGAAGGTGGACTAAAAGAATACTTTGATAATACAGAACTTATTGAACCTTTCAACAAAAAGTTCTTAGGAAATATTATCGCAGAAGTATTCAATAGATTTAGCATTACTGATACTTCAATGATGCTTGATAGAATGAAAGATTTAGGATTCAAATTCTCATCTAAAGCTGGTATTACTGTTGGTGTTTCTGACATTGTTGTACTTCCAGATAAACAAGACATTTTAGATGAACATGAAAAATTAGTTGAACGTGTGACTAAACAATATAATCGTGGTTTAATCACTGAAGACGAGCGTTACAATGCTGTTGTAGAAATTTGGACTGACGCAAAAGACCAAATTCAAGGCGAATTAATGCAGTCTCTTGAAAAAACTAACCCAATATTCATGATGAGTGATTCTGGTGCCCGTGGTAATGCATCAAACTTCACTCAATTAGCTGGTATGCGTGGATTAATGGCAGCACCATCTGGTAAGATTATAGAATTACCAATCACATCTTCATTCCGTGAAGGTTTAACGGTATTAGAATACTTTATTTCTACACATGGTGCGCGTAAAGGTCTTGCCGATACAGCACTTAAAACAGCTGACTCTGGTTACCTTACTCGTCGTCTTGTTGATGTAGCACAAGATGTTATCGTTCGTGAAGAAGATTGTGGTACAGATCGTGGTTTATTAGTTTCTGATATAAAAGAAGGAACTGAAATGATTGAACCATTTATAGAACGTATCGAAGGTCGTTATTCTAAAGAAACAATTCGACATCCTGAAACAGACGAAGTAATTATTCGCCCAGACGAATTAATTACACCAGATATTGCAAAACAAATCACTGATGCAGGTATTGAGCAAATGTATATACGCTCAGCATTTACATGTAACACACGTCATGGTGTATGTGAAAAATGTTATGGTAAAAACCTTGCTACTGGTGAAAAAGTTGAAGTGGGTGAAGCAGTTGGTACAATTGCCGCTCAATCTATCGGTGAACCAGGTACCCAACTTACAATGCGTACATTCCACACTGGTGGTGTAGCAGGAAGTGACATCACTCAAGGTCTTCCTCGTATCCAAGAAATCTTTGAGGCACGTAATCCAAAAGGTCAAGCTGTGATTACTGAAATCGAAGGTGTAGTTGATGATATTAAATTAGCAAAAGATCGCCAACAAGAAATAATTGTTAAAGGTGCTAATGAAACTAGATCTTATCTAGCATCAGGTACTTCAAGACTTAAAGTTGAAATAGGTCAATCTGTTGAACGTGGTGAAGTTCTAACAGAAGGTTCAATTGAACCTAAAAACTATTTATCTGTAGCAGGCCTAAATGCAACTGAAAGTTACTTATTAAAAGAAGTACAAAAAGTTTACCGTATGCAAGGTGTTGAAATTGACGACAAACACGTTGAAGTTATGGTAAGACAAATGTTACGTAAAGTTCGCATCATTGAAGCTGGTGACACTAAATTATTACCAGGTTCACTAGTTGATATTCATAACTTTACTGACGCTAACAGAGATGCATTCAAACATCGTAAACGTCCAGCTACAGCTAAACCAGTATTACTTGGTATTACTAAAGCTTCTCTGGAAACTGAAAGCTTCTTATCAGCAGCTTCATTCCAAGAAACAACACGTGTGCTTACTGATGCAGCTATTAAAGGTAAACGTGATGATTTACTTGGTCTTAAAGAGAATGTTATTATCGGTAAGTTAATTCCTGCTGGTACTGGTATGAGACGTTATAGTGATATTCAATACGATAAAGCTACTGCACCAGTAACAGAAACAAGTGAAGAAGTTGAAACGATAGAATAAAGAGTCTAATTAGACTTTGATTTATGACATTGTCGCAAATCATTCATTAGGCCGAAAATTATGAGCCATAAAATTCTAGTACAGAGATTTTCATACGAAAATATTTGTGCCAGAAATATCATTCAAGAGTGGGACGATGAGTTTAGTTTATTATGTCCCACTCTCTTCTTTTTTGCTATAAATTATAGATGTTGTAATAATTAACATGAAATTTTGAAGGGGTTTATATTTTATTTATAAATGCAAATATAAGTTGTTGACTATTAGTAACAAATAATGTTAATATATTAAAGGTTGATGCAAGCAGAACTTTGGAGGATATGTAGATGTCTAATGAAAAAGTTGCACGCTTTAACAAACAACAATATGTAGTTGGTCTTAAAGAAACGCTTAAAGCGTTAAAGAAAGATCAAGTTACATCATTGATTATTGCTCAAGACGTTGAAGTTCATTTACTAACTCGCGTGTTAAGCTATATCAATCATAAAAACATACCAGTCTCATTTTTTTCTAGCCAACATGCGTTAGGAAAATATGTAGGTATTAATGTTAATGCGACAATAGTTGCATTAATAAGTGAGAATTAGTAAGTGTTTTACTTACTAAATTTTATTTAACCTTAAAATGAACCACCTGGATGTGTGGGATTAAAAAACGAAGAGAGGAGGACATATTCAATGCCAACTATTAACCAATTAGTACGTAAACCAAGAAAAAGCAAAACGAAACAATCAGATTCACCAGCTTTAAACAGAGGTTTCAATAGTAAAAAGAAACAATTTACTAACTTAAACTCACCTCAAAAACGTGGTGTATGTACTCGTGTAGGTACAATGACACCTAAAAAACCTAACTCTGCGTTACGTAAATATGCACGTGTGCGTTTATCAAATAACATTGAAGTTAACGCATACATTCCTGGTATCGGACACAACTTACAAGAACACAGTGTTGTACTTGTTCGTGGTGGACGAGTGAAAGACTTACCTGGTGTGCGTTACCATATCGTACGTGGTGCACTTGATACTTCAGGTGTTGATGGACGTAGACAAGGACGTTCATTATACGGAACTAAAAAACCAAAAAATTAAGTTTAAGATTACGTAAATTTTAAATATATCTTTTAATAATATACTATAATAGGAAGGGAGGATTTAGATTATGCCTCGTAAAGGATCAGTACCTAAAAGAGATGTATTACCAGATCCAATTCATAACTCTAAGTTAGTTACTAAACTAATTAACAAAATTATGTTAGACGGTAAACGTGGAACAGCTCAAAGAATTCTTTATTCTGCATTTGATCTTGTTGAACAACGTAGTGGTCGTGATGCATTAGAAGTGTTCGAAGAAGCAATTAATAATATTATGCCAGTATTAGAAGTTAAAGCTCGTCGTGTAGGTGGTTCTAACTACCAAGTACCAGTTGAGGTGCGCCCAGAACGTCGTACTACTCTTGGATTACGTTGGTTAGTAAACTATGCGCGTCTTCGTGGTGAAAAAACTATGGAAGATCGTTTAGCTAACGAAATCTTAGATGCTGCAAATAATACAGGTGGTGCAGTCAAAAAACGTGAAGACACTCACAAAATGGCTGAAGCGAACAAAGCATTTGCTCACTACCGCTGGTAAGATTAAAGCTATTACCCTGAGTGTGTTCCGTTATGTGGTTTACCAATAAATGGCTCATGCTTAGGGCATCGCCATATCTATAGTACTTATTCAGTAAATACTGGAAGGAGAAAAAATACATGGCAAGAGACTTTTCTTTGAAAAATACTCGTAATATCGGTATCATGGCTCACATTGATGCTGGTAAGACAACTACGACTGAACGTATTCTTTACTACACAGGTCGTATCCATAAAATTGGTGAAACACATGAAGGTGCTTCACAAATGGACTGGATGGAACAAGAGCAAGACCGTGGTATTACTATCACATCTGCGGCTACAACTGCACAATGGCAAGGTCACCGTGTAAACATCATCGATACTCCTGGACACGTAGACTTCACAGTTGAAGTTGAACGTTCATTACGTGTACTTGATGGTGCCGTTACTGTACTTGATGCACAATCAGGGGTAGAACCTCAAACTGAAACAGTTTGGCGTCAAGCAACAACTTATGGTGTACCTCGTATTGTTTTTGTAAACAAAATGGACAAATTAGGTGCGAACTTTGAATATTCAGTAAGCACTTTACATGATCGTTTACAAGCAAATGCAGCACCTATCCAATTACCTATTGGTGCAGAAGATGAATTTGAAGCAATCATTGACTTAGTAGAAATGAAATGCTTTAAATATACAAACGACCTAGGTACAGAAATCGATGAAATCGAAATCCCAGAAGACCATAAAGAAAGAGCGGAAGAAGCTCGCGCTCAATTAATTGAAGCTGTTGCTGAAAACAACGACGATTTAATGGAGAAATATCTTGGGGATGAAGAGATTTCAGTTGATGAATTAAAAGATGCTATCCGCCAAGCTACTACTGACGTAGAATTCTACCCAGTACTTTGTGGTACAGCGTTCAAAAACAAAGGTGTTCAATTAATGCTTAACGCAGTAATTGATTATTTACCTTCACCATTAGATGTTAAACCAATTATTGGTCATCGTGCGAACAACCCTGATGAAGAAGTTGTTGCTAAACCAGATGATTCAGCAGAATTTGCTGCTTTAGCATTTAAAGTTATGACTGACCCTTATGTTGGTAAATTAACATTCTTCCGTGTATACTCTGGAACATTGTCTTCAGGGTCATATGTGAAGAACTCTTCTAAAGATAAACGTGAGCGTGTTGGACGTTTATTACAAATGCACGCGAACTCACGTCAAGAAATTGACACTGTTTACTCAGGTGAAATTGCAGCTGCAGTAGGCCTTAAAGAAACAGGTACTGGTGATACTTTATGTGGAGAGAAAAATGACATTATCTTGGAATCAATGGAATTCCCAGAACCAGTTATCCACTTATCAGTTGAACCAAAATCTAAAGCTGATCAAGATAAAATGACTCAAGCTTTAGTTAAATTACAAGAAGAAGACCCAACATTCCATGCACACACAGATGAAGAAACTGGACAAGTTATCATCGGTGGTATGGGTGAATTACACTTAGATATTTTAGTTGACCGTATGAAGAAAGAATTCAACGTTGAATGTAACGTAGGTGCTCCAATGGTTTCTTATCGTGAAACATTTAAACAACCTGCACAAGTTCAAGGTAAATTCTCACGTCAATCTGGTGGTCGTGGTCAATATGGTGATGTTCACATTGAATTCACTCCTAACGAAACAGGTGGCGGTTTCGAATTCGAAAACGCTATTGTTGGTGGTGTAGTTCCTCGTGAATACATTCCATCAGTTGAACAAGGTCTTAAAGATGCTATGGAAAATGGTGTCTTAGCTGGTTATCCATTAATTGATGTTAAAGCTAAATTATTTGATGGTTCTTATCATGATGTCGATTCATCTGAAATGGCCTTCAAAATTGCTGCTTCATTAGCGCTTAAAGAAGCTGCTAAAAAATGTGATCCAGTTATCTTAGAACCAATGATGAAAGTTACTATCGAAATGCCTGAAGAGTATATGGGTGATATCATGGGTGACGTAACTGCTCGTCGTGGACGTGTAGACGGTATGGAACCACGTGGTAATGCTCAAGTTGTTAACGCATATGTACCACTTTCAGAAATGTTTGGTTATGCAACTTCATTACGTTCTAACACGCAAGGTCGCGGTACTTACACAATGTACTTTGACCACTATGCAGAAGTTCCTAAATCAATTGCTGAAGAAATCATCAAGAAAAATAAAGGTGAATAATATAACTTGTTAAGACTAGCTAAGCTAGGTTAAAATACAGGTTGAGCTTATTTATAAGCTGACATTTTTATGATTTGATTTTTAGGGGTAAATGCATTATAAAAGAATTATAAATTCTTTTATGCTATACTCAATCAATTTTCTTCTCATGATGGTGAGAAACTATCATGAGAGATAAATTTGAAATAACTTTTATTAAGAATAGGAGAGATTTAATAATGGCAAAAGAAAAATTTGATCGCTCAAAAGAACATGCCAATATTGGTACTATCGGTCACGTTGACCATGGTAAAACAACTTTAACAGCTGCTATCGCAACTGTATTAGCTAAAAATGGTGACACTGTTGCACAATCATACGATATGATTGACAACGCTCCAGAAGAAAAAGAACGTGGTATTACAATCAATACTGCACATATCGAATACCAAACTGACAAACGTCACTATGCTCACGTTGACTGCCCAGGACACGCTGACTATGTTAAAAACATGATCACTGGTGCAGCTCAAATGGACGGCGGTATCTTAGTTGTATCTGCTGCTGACGGTCCAATGCCACAAACTCGTGAACACATCTTATTATCACGTAACGTTGGTGTACCAGCATTAGTTGTATTCTTAAACAAAGTTGACATGGTAGACGACGAAGAATTATTAGAATTAGTTGAAATGGAAGTTCGTGACTTATTAAGCGAATATGACTTCCCAGGTGACGATGTACCTGTAATCGCTGGTTCTGCATTAAAAGCATTAGAAGGCGATGCTGAATACGAACAAAAAATCTTAGACTTAATGCAAGCAGTTGATGATTACATTCCAACTCCAGAACGTGATTCTGACAAACCATTCATGATGCCAGTTGAGGACGTATTCTCAATCACTGGTCGTGGTACTGTTGCTACAGGCCGTGTTGAACGTGGTCAAATCAAAGTTGGTGAAGAAGTTGAAATCATCGGTATGCATGAAACTTCTAAAACAACTGTTACTGGTGTAGAAATGTTCCGTAAGTTATTAGACTACGCTGAAGCTGGTGACAACATCGGTGCTTTATTACGTGGTGTTGCACGTGAAGATGTACAACGTGGTCAAGTATTAGCTGCTCCTGGTTCTATTACACCACACACAAAATTCAAAGCTGAAGTATACGTATTATCTAAAGATGAAGGTGGACGTCACACTCCATTCTTCACTAACTATCGCCCACAATTCTATTTCCGTACTACTGACGTAACTGGTGTTGTAAACTTACCAGAAGGTACAGAAATGGTTATGCCTGGCGACAACGTTGAAATGACAGTTGAATTAATCGCTCCAATCGCTATCGAAGACGGAACTCGTTTCTCAATTCGTGAAGGTGGACGTACTGTTGGATCAGGCGTTGTAACTGAAATCTTTGAATAATATATTATTCATCAAAAAAGACTCCCATTAGGGAGTCTTTTTTGTTATATATCTGAATATAATTCATTCATTGTTCATTATGCTATTTTATTTAAATGATTTAATATACTTAGTTATCCTCTTATTAAAAAACATTTTCAATTTCTAATATTTTTAAAAATTCACTGGCTGCATATTTTAATGAAGATTCATCAATGTCAAAATGAGGATTATGATGGGGTGCAGTAATGCCTTTGTCTTTATTACCACAACCAGTTAAGAAGAATGCACCAGGTCGTACTTTAAGATAATGTGAAAAATCCTCACCAATCATCATTAAGTCTGACTCATTAAATCTTAAATGTAAATCATTAGCAGCTTGTTTGACTACATCATATGATTGTTGATGATTGTGTACTGGTAAATAACCTTTAATGTATTCCAATTCATAAGTAATATCGTTTGATAAAGATAAACCTTGTAAGAGCTTATCCATTTTATTTTGAACATGACTTTGTAATTTTGTGTCAAAAGTACGTACAGTCCCTTTACAAAAAGCTGTATCTGGAATAACACTATCTGTTGATCCTGCTTGAATCATTCCGAAAGTAAGAACAGCTTCCTTTACTGGATCAATTGTTCGAGAAATAATTTTTTGGGCACTTAAAATAAACTCAGCCATAATGACAATAGGGTCGATTGTTTCGTGTGGTTTCGCACCATGACCCCCCTTTCCATATATAGTTACACTAAATTCATCTGGTGAAGCCATTATTGCTCCAGGCCTAGAATAGATTGTCCCAGACGGATAACCACTCCATAAGTGTGTGCCATAAATTTTATCGACGTTCTGTAGACAGCCATCATCAATCATTTCTTGAGAACCACCTGGCATAATTTCCTCACCATACTGGAATATAAAAACAACATTACCTTTCAATAAATGACGATGTTCGTGAACAATTTCAGCTACTCCAAGTAAAATAGCTGTATGGCCATCATGTCCACAAGCATGCATGCACCCTTTATTTTTTGAACGATAGGGTACATCATTTAATTCTTGAACAGGTAATGCATCGAAATCTGCTCGCAATGCAATCGTTGGGCCATTTGAATCAGATCCTTTAAAAGTTGCTTTTATTCCATTACGTCCAACTGGTGTTTCTATTGTGCATGCTAATTGGCTCAATTGATTTACAATAAAATCATGCGTACGTTTTTCCTCAAAAGAAAGTTCTGGGTATTGATGCAAATATCGTCGTAATTGCACCATTCTCTTTTCTTTATTACTTGCTAATTGAAACCAATCAAACACATGTATCACTTCTTCCATCTTAATTATTGATATTAGTATATCATTATTATTTTAGCTTAAATAGACTTTGTTTTGTTAATACGATATCTAACATTTTTTCACACTATCTCATAACATTTGGAAACATTTAAATGATTAAATATAAAGGGATAGCCCTCATAAAAATACAACATAAATCATAAAACCACACTTAAATTAATAAGAATAAATCATCCATAAAGTTTTTGTTATCAACTGTTACAATAAAAGATAATGTTTATGTAAAAGTATTCAAAAATATGTAGAATACTAAAATACTAGGAAGTGATGTGAATTAGTCGTATTTCTAAGAATTTAATTGGTATGAGACATTTTAATATAATATGAACATCTTGCTAAAGGAATATTAGAATTAGTAATTATAGCTTATTAGAAGTGAGAAAAAATTAAAAAATAAGAAAAATTATTATAAAATAATAACTTAACTTATCTGTAAAAATGTAAAATTATTATGAGATAGTTTGTTATAATTTTTGATGTTCATACTTAATCACATTAAAATAGAGTTATCAATAATATAAGATATGGGGTATTTAAGTGGAAGAAATCAGACCAATAACCTATCAAGATAAAGAGGCATACTATTATTATATTCAAGAGTGGTATGAAAATGAGGAAAAAGTGATACCAGGGAATACAGATATTGCCAATTATAGTTCATTTAACAATATGGTTGATCGGCTTAATTGTAGTGAAGTTGATGAGGGCTTTGTACCGACTACAACACTATTTTATTTTAAAGATTCAATTATTATAGGTGCTGTTGATATCAGACATCAATTAAATGATAAACTATCTAATATTGGTGGTCATGTGGGATACGGTGTAGCTAAATCTTATAGAGGCAAGGGTTACGCTACTATCCTTTTAGAAAAGGCTTTAGATGAACTTAAGACATTAAATGTAGAGGTCGTACTTATGACATGTAATCCACTTAATTTTGCTTCTCAAACAGTGATGAAAAAATGTGGTGGATATCAAATTGAATCCTATATTAAAAAAAATGGTAAACCTGTTCATCGATATCATATACCTAATACAAAATAATCATGATTATTAAGAAGATATTGTGATAAAGCTAAATATATGATTTTTATTTTTAAAATGATTAGAAAAATAGAGCTTTTTAAAGTCAATATTATTTGAGATGGGAGCTTAGACTTTTAAGTTTATTTATAGCAAAAGAATTTTAATAGAGAATTATGATTTAACAACATCTTGTTATATTACACTTTGTGAAAAAGTTAATCATCTAAATAATCCTATTATAATATATTAAACGCGTAGGAGGATTCATAATAATGAAATATATAGATGAGCAAACACAAGCTCAATTATTAAACATGAATGAAGTCATTTTAGAAGTAGAAAAAGCTTTGCAAGCTTTTTCAGAGAATAAGACGATAACACCATTAAGATATGTTTTGCCATTTAATGAGCAAAATCGTTATTTAGTGATGCCAGCATTATCCGATGAATTAAATATCGTTGGACTTAAAACAGTCTCATTTGCACCTGAAAATTCAAAAAAAGAGAAAGCGACTATTACTGGATCGGTTATTTTAAGTGACTATGAAACAGGAGAAACATTGTCTATATTAGATGGTGGTTTTCTTACTAAAGTAAGAACAGGTGCAATTTCAGGTGTAGCTACTAAATATCTAGCAAAAGAAAACGCTAAAACACTTAGTGTAATAGGGGCAGGTGTACAAGCTGAAGGTCTGATTGAAGCGATACTTGCTGTTAGGGATATTGAAAACATTCACATCGCTAGTAGAACGTTTGAAAAAGCAGAAAATTTTGCTCAAAATATACGAAATCGATTTAATATTAAAGTGAGTGTATTTAAATCGGCAGATGAAGCGATAGACAGTGCAGATATTGTAGTTACAGCAACAAATGCAAGTCAGCCCGTTTATACCCATTCTTTACATCCAGGCGTGCATTTAAATGCAGTCGGATCCTTTAAACCAGATATGCAAGAAATACCTTCAGAAACAATGCTTGTTGCTAATAAAATTGTTGTTGAATCTATGGAAGCAGCTTTAGAAGAAACAGGTGATTTAAAAATTCCTCAATCAGAAGGAATATTAACTAAAAATATGCTACATAGTGAATTAGGCGACATTATTTCTGGTGAAAAAGCTGGTCGCGAAACTGAAAAAGAAGTGACAGTCTTTAAATCGGTCGGTCTAGCAATTGTGGATATCATTGTGGCACAATATTTTTATAAAAAATTAATACAATCTTAGGTTAAATTAATGTTAGTAAAAATAGAGCAGGTAGACTCGTAACTGCTCTATTTATTTTTTATCTGACGATAGGGAAATTACTTTTATCTAAGATTGATGTTTATAATTAGTTATACATTTGAACAAGGCAACTACAAATAACATGATAAAAATAATTAAACTGATACTTGATAATAGCAAAGGTGCAACTTGATGTTTATAAATAAGTACATTGATATCTACAATTATAAAAATAACGAAAATAATCATAGATATAATTAAATTTGATTGATGACGTATGTATGAGCTTCTTTTCATCTACAATACAAATCCTCTCTATCATTCAATTCTTTTAGTATGTATTTTATCGTATGTTACTAACAAAGTTCAAATCCACCTTTTTAGTCGTCAGTCACTGTACCCTCAGACAAACGTCAGACTAACGCACGCGTGACTTTACAAATAAAGGGCATATTTTATAAAGAAATTACCGTCATATTATTATATTTTATTTAAGTAAAAGGATTGTTCATTATACAAAGGCTGTGTTTTATATTTTAATATAAGGAGATTAGTTTATGAAAAAAATAATAATCACTGGAGCACTCGGTCAAATTGGTACTGAATTAGTTATTAAGTGTAGAGAAAGATATGGAACTGAAAATGTATTAGCTACTGATATAAGAAAGCCAGAACCACACTCTCCAGTTAAAGACGGTCCTTTTGAAATCTTAGATGTTACAGATAGAAATCGTTTATTTGAAACAGTGAGATATTTCAATGCCGATACACTTATGCATATGGCCGCACTGCTTTCTGCTACAGCGGAAAAGAAACCACTAGTTGCCTGGGATTTGAATATGGGGGGACTTATAAATACACTCGAAGCAGCAAGAAGGTATCAATTAAAATTTTTTACGCCAAGTTCAATAGGAGCTTTTGGTATTTCGACACCTAAAGTAAATACACCTCAATTAACAATACAACAACCAACGACTATGTATGGTATAAACAAAGTAACTGGGGAATTATTATGTCAGTATTATTATGTCAAATTTGGAGTGGATACACGTAGCGTTAGATTTCCTGGGTTAATTTCACATGTTAAAGAACCTGGCGGTGGCACAACGGATTATGCAGTTGATATGTATTTTAAGGCAGTTAAAAAAGGACATTATACAAGCTATATTAATCGTTACACTTATATGGATATGATGTACATGGAAGACGCTATTGATGCGATTATCAAATTAATGGAAGAAGACAGTGTTAAATTAAAAACAAGAAATGGCTATAACTTAAGTGCAATGAGTATTGAACCTGAAATGTTAAAACAAGCTATACAAGTATACTATCCAGATTTTACCTTAGACTATGACATTGATTTAGAGCGTCAAGATATTGCATTAAGTTGGCCAGATAGTATAGATA
Organism: Staphylococcus sp. MSU001; assembly: GCF_052976705.1. Lineage (NCBI taxonomy): Bacteria > Bacillati > Bacillota > Bacilli > Caryophanales > Staphylococcaceae > Staphylococcus > Staphylococcus sp. MSU001. The sequence continues at coordinate 15,526 of NZ_JBRIKK010000019.1, read as the reverse complement.
CGAGCTGTGCTGAGGATGAGTGGGGATTTGATCCTAAATATGATTTACCAACTATGACTAAAGTGATGTTAGAGGCAATTGAGAAAAAACAAAAAGAATGCTGAGCCCATACGTACTTTTTAAAGTATATAGCTATCTTTTAAAACTTTAATAAAAGATACTACTTCAAAATATTGAATGACAAGAGAAGTTCGAATCAGTTTGTCGAGTAACTACATTGCACAAATTGTCCGATTTATATATCCCCTCATACAGATATTTTTTTAGATTCAAATGGTCAAAGTGAATGATAGGATGTAGGGTAAAGAAAACTCTATCTTAGTTCCAAGTTTACTTTTAAAGAAGCTAATTTTCGATTAGAACACAAATTTAATTACGGAAAAATTAAGTGTTGATAATAACATAACTTGTAACTTAATAAATGTAGTGTTTTACTTATACTGTATACATAATAAAGTGAATATCTATTTTGAATATTTAGAAAATTCATTGAATAGTAGAATCACGATTGATATAATTTAGTGTATCTATTTAATTGGAATTATATTAGGAGGCAACAGTCATGTCAGAAAAAATAAAATTCGAAAAAAGAGAGTCTTTAAAAGAAAAGCCTGATACAGCAAACTTGGGATTTGGACAATATTTCACAGACTATATGCTAAGTGTTGATTATGACGCTGATCAAGGATGGCATGATATGAAGATTGTGCCGTACGCACCATTTGAAATTTCACCAGCAGCGCAAGGGTTACATTATGGGCAAGCAGTTTTTGAAGGCCTTAAAGCTTATAAACATAATGGCGAAGTTGTATTATTCCGTCCAGACCAAAATTTCAAACGTATTAATAATTCTTTAGCACGTTTAGAAATGCCAGAAGTTGATGAAGCAGCATTATTAGAAGGATTAAAGCAGCTTATCGATGTTGAACGAGATTGGGTACCTGAAGGCGAAGGTCAGTCGTTATATATTCGTCCTTTTGTATTTGCTACTGAAGGTATTTTGGGTGTACGTTCTTCACATCAATATAAATTACTAATTATTTTATCTCCGTCAGGGGCTTATTATGGTGGTGACACATTAAAGTCAACTAAAATTTATGTCGAAGATGAATATGTACGTGCAGTACGTGGAGGTGTAGGTTTCGCTAAAGTTGCAGGTAACTATGCAGCTAGCTTACTTGCACAAACAAACGCTAATAAATTAGGTTATGACCAAGTATTATGGCTTGATGGTGTTGAACAAAAATATGTTGAAGAAGTTGGTAGTATGAATATTTTCTTCGTAGAAAATGGCAAAGTAGTTACGCCAGCATTAAACGGTAGTATCTTGCCTGGTATTACTAGAAAGTCAATTATTCAATTAGCTGAAGATTTAGGTTATGAAGTTGAAGAGAGAAGAGTTTCTATAGAAGAGCTATTTAACGCATATGATAAAGGTGAACTTACAGAAGTATTTGGTTCAGGTACAGCAGCTGTTATCTCTCCTGTAGGTACACTTCGCTATGAAGATAGAGAAATTGTTATTAATAACAATGAACCTGGTAAAATCACTCAAAAATTATATGACACATATACTGGTATTCAAAGTGGCAAATTGGAAGATAAATACGGATGGAGAGTAGAAGTTCCTAAGTATTAACAATAGAGTTTTCAATTATTTATTAAATAGCATCTATAGTATATTTATTATTTGGCAGATTGATTTTTTAAATTTCGATCTGCTTTTTTAAAATCCGTTTATATAAAAATATTTTTTAATTAATTAATCACTTCATATTTTTGTTGTGTGTGGTAAAATACAATTGATATAAAATGAATATAAATCAATTAAATTTAGACAGAGAAACTTTTTTAACATATGTTTTTTCTGTCTTTTTTTATTTACACAACTAAGAATAAGGAGAGATAAAATGATTTATGCGGGTATATTAGCAGGTGGTATTGGTTCTAGAATGGGAAATGTTCCATTACCCAAACAATTTTTATTATTACAAGGAAAACCTATTATTATTCATACAGTAGAAAAATTTTTAATGTATAAGGACTTTGATGAAATCATTATTGCCACGCCTCAAAAGTGGATCAATTATATGCTCGATTTGCTAAACAATTATCGATTAGACGATAAGAAAATAAAAGTAATACAAGGCGGCGACGACAGAAATCACACTATAATGAATATTATAGAAAGCATTGAGCAACATAAAAAATTAAATGATGAAGATATAATCGTTACCCATGATGCAGTTAGACCATTTCTAACAAATCGAATTATTAGAGAGAATGTGGAATATGCTAGTCAATATGGCGCTGTAGATACGGTTGTTAATGCTGTTGATACTATCATTTCTTCAAATGATGCACAATTTATTTCTGAGATTCCAATTAGAAGTGAGATGTATCAAGGACAGACGCCTCAAACTTTTAAAATAAAAGAGTTAAAGGATAGCTATTTATCGTTAACTCAATCTCAAAAGGAAATATTAACTGACGCGTGTAAAATACTCGTAGAATTGGGTAAGCCAGTAAAATTAGTCAAAGGAGAGTTATTTAACATAAAAATTACAACACCATATGATTTAAAAGTTGCGAATTCAATTATTACTGGAGCTGTTGATAATGATTAATCAAGTATATCAATTAGTAAGTCCAAGACAATTTGAAGCAACATTTAAAACTATTGATTTACATAATCATAATAGCAAAGTTATTGTTCGACCCTTATATTTGTCAATTTGTGCAGCCGATTTGAGATATTATTGTGGAAATAGAGATAGCAAAATCTTATCTAAGAAATTACCTATGTCATTGATTCATGAAAGTGTAGGTGAAATTGTATACGACTCTGAACATCGACTGAAAAATGGAACTAAAGTTGTTATGATTCCCAATACACCGTCTAAATCGCATAATATCATTGCAGAAAATTATTTAACTTCTAGTCATTTTAAGTCAAGTGGTTATGATGGTTTTATGCAAGATTATATAGTCATGAAACCTGATAGAGTAGTCACTTTACCACAAGAAATTGATTTGAGTGTAGCGTCGTATACTGAATTAGTTACAGTTAGTGTTCATGCAATAGATCGTTTTAAAGCAAAAGCAATACCACAATTTGAATCATTGGGGATATGGGGGGACGGTAATTTAGGATATATCACTGCAGTTTTACTAAAAAAACTATATCCTACTACTAAAATTATAGTTTTTGGAAAAACATTATATAAATTAAGCCGTTTTTCATTTGTAGATGAAATCATTCAAATTGACAATATTCCTCAACATATCAAAATTGATCATGCATTTGAATGTGTGGGTGGTAAAGGAAGTCAGCAGGCTATTGAACAAATTATCAATATTATTAATCCTGAAGGGAGTATCGCTTTATTAGGAGTGAGCGAACTGTCTATACAAGTGAATACAAGAATGGTTTTAGAAAAAGGTTTAACTATAATTGGTAGTAGCAGAAGTGGTTTAAAGGATTTTGAAAAAACTATTGAATTGTATCGTAAATATCCTGAAGTTCTTAATCAATTAGCATTACTTAAAGGTAAAGAATTTGAAATAAATACCATAGAAGACCTCATTACAGCGTTCGAATATGATATTTCTAACGCATGGGGAAAAACAGTTTTAAAATGGAATATTTAAAGAAAAGGAAACAACTATGACAAAGCAAAATATATTTATAGATGACATATATTGGGAACGTGTACAACTCTTCGTCAAAGGACATTTTGAAGGAGTAAAACCTACAAGAAATTTCCTTCTCAGAAACCTAACAGAAACAAAGCTATTAAATGCTAATCATGTTAATATTCAAGGATCAACTTTTGAGGCAAGATTTAATATTGCTATTTTAGAAAAAGGCAATTTTTTAAGTACAGGTAATTATATATTAATCAACCGACAAGAAGATGAATACGTCTGCCAAATTAATCCAAAATTTTTGAATGATAAAAAAAAGCAAATGACTTTAGAGGAGTTAAGAGATTACGACTCACTTGAGACCCAATCGTTACAAAAAAGTTATTTATTAAAAAAATATGGTAAGAGTTTTCAAAGATATAATAACAAAGAGATTAAATCTTACGTCATTGTTCCGGCAATTTCCCAAGAAATTAATGAGTTTATTTTTAAAGTTCAATATAAATCTGAAATAAAGAAAATAAGTAAACTTAAGCATTTATCATTCATATTACATAAAACTTTGAAGAAAATTAGTTTCAATGTGAGAGATAAAATCTATTTGTCGATATTTAACATTTCCAAAACAGTATATAAGAATAATAAAAATCATGTTTTGTTTACATCAGATTCTAGAGCAAATATGTCAGGAAATTTTAAATTTATATACGAAGAAATGCTTAAACAACAATTGGACAAAACACTTGTCATTCATTCCATTTTTAAACCTAATATAGCAAATAGGAGATCGTTTGTTGATAAATTAAAATTCCCATATTTTTTAGGAAAATCTAAATATATTTTGGTTGATGATTATCATCCGATGATATATAAACTTCAATTTAGAGAAAACCAAGAAATAGTTCAAGTATGGCATGCCGTGGGTGCTTTCAAGACTGTAGGATTTAGTAGAACTGGGAAAAAGGGAGGACCTTTCATAGACTCTATTGGCCATAGGAATTATAGTAAAGCTTATGTTTCGTCAAATAATGATATTCTTTACTATGCTGAAGCTTTTGGAATTGAAGAACATAAGGTTATTCCAACAGGTGTTCCACGTACGGATGTCTTGTTCTATGAATCTTATAAAACACGCATTAAACAAAGTTTAGAAACAAAATTACCAATTATAAAAAATAAAAAAGTCATTCTTTTTGCACCTACATTTAGAGGAAGTGGACATCGCACAGCACACTATCCTTTCTTTAAAATTAATTTTGCAAGATTAGCTAGTTATTGTGAAAAACATCAAGCTACTGTTTTGTTTAAAATGCATCCTTTTGTTAGAAATAAATTAAATATCCCAGCAATTTATAATAAATATTTTTTAGATATTTCAAATTACCGCGAAGTAAATGATGTATTGTTCATTACGGATATTTTAATCTCTGATTATTCTTCTTTAATCTATGAATTTTCAGTTTTTAAAAAACCAATGCTTTTTTATGCTTTTGATTTGGAAGATTATATTTACACGAGAGATTTTTATGAACCTTATGAAACCTTTGTTCCTGGTAAAATAGTGAAAACTTTTGATGAACTTATTTTAGCGTTAGAAAATAATGATTTTGAATTTGAAAAGGTAAAACCGTTTTTAAATAAGAATTTTAAATATAAAGATGGTAAATCGAGTGAACGATTAGTTAAAGATTTATTTAACAAATTTTTTCAGTAAAAGAATTTAAAGGTTCTAATTTATGCTAATTGTAACAATAAATAAATAACAAGTTAGAAAATTTATATCATAGTGAAACAACTCTAAATCTAGTTATGTCTAGTAAATTTTCAAAGTATAGTTAAGTCATTTCGTTTTTAGCAAGTTCTAGATTAGTGATGTACAATACGTATTATGAATAGAGTCTTTTAAAGTATGTATTAATTAATAAAAGTACCTAAAGAAAAATAGCCATTTTTAATTTTGAACCCAATTTTAGTTTTTATACTTAAATAAAGTTCAGTTTCCTATAATTGTCATGCAATCTATAATATAATAGTTGATGTAACTATAATTAATATAAAAATCATTTTCAGGAGAGAATTAAAAGTGGAATGGATATTATTTGATAAAGATGGTACATTGATTGAGTTTGACAGTAGTTGGGAAAAAATTGGCGTACGTCTCGTTGATCAACTTTTAGAAACCTTTCCAGTACATGATAAGGAAGCGGCACATCGCCAATTAGGCATTATCGATAAAAAAATTAAGCCAGATTCTGTTATGGGATCGGGTTCATTAGGTGAAATTATAGAGTCTTTTAATGGTGTAACAGGTAAAGAAACATCAGATTGGACAAAGGATACGAGTCAGGAACTCATTGATTCAAGAGTGCCTGAAAACAATTGGATTGATGGTGTACAAGAAACTATTCAAGCTCTTAGAAATGAAGGATATCACATAGGTATAGTAACAAGTGATACTAAAAAAGGAGTCGATCAATTTCTGGAGGAAACGCAAACTAGAAATCTCTTTGATTTAGTAATTTCTACAGAGACACACGCAGAAGAAAAGCCACATCCTAAAGTTTTAGATCCACTATTTAATGCTTTTGATGTTGAACCAGAAAAGGTAGCAATAGTAGGAGATACGGCCAACGATATGAAAACCGCGATTAATGCAAATTTAGGATTAGCTATCGGTGTGCTAACAGGCGTGGCTAAAAAAGAGGAACTCTACGACGCAGATGTCATCATTAATAGTGCAAAAGATGTTAAACAAGTTATAGAGCAATACGGAAAATAAAATTTTAAAATTGAGTAAGACGTAGATGTGTGAGTCGATTCGCACGTCTACGTCCTTTTTCTTTTAATAATACAAAAAAACATCGGTTTTATGAGTCGAGATTTAATAATGTACGTAGTGTAGATTGATTATAAGAATTTTTAAATAAAGCACGACGTTGTAGTTCTGGTATAATGTATTTTACAAAATCTTCAAGGCTATGGGGTAATGAAGGTGGCATCAGATTAAAGCCGTCTGCAACGCCTTCATTAAACCACTGCTCCATCTCATCCACTATCTCCTCAGGTGTACCTATAAGAGTAAGATGACCACCACCGGCACTTAAGTAACCTAATAATTCTCTTACAGTCGGTTGTTTATCTTTTATAATGGCTAAAACTGTTTCATATCGACCAATCGGACCTTTGAAATTTTTAACAGGAGGTAAGGGAGGAACTGGTTCATCTAATTCCCAATCTGAACAATCTTGTTGAACAAAAAAACTGAGTTGCTTTAAAGCATCTTCAATGGGTAATTTTTGATCAAGTTCTGCTTTTTTTGATAATGCTTTTTCATGGGTTTCACCTACATAAGTTACTAAACCAGGGAAAATTTTAATTTTTCTATCTGGATGTTGAGTTTTAGAAATAGCATCAGACAATTTCTTTTTATAACTACGTGCTTGCTTGATATCCCATGAAACAGAGTAAACAGCATCAGCATATTTTGCTGCTAATGCAATACCTTCTTTTGACGCACCGGCTTGCATTGATACTGGTTTACCTTGAGGACTTTGTGGTGTTGTATGTGGTCCTCGTACTTGAAAATAGTCTCCCTCATGATAAAAAGGTTTAATATCTTTAGACTCAATAATTTTGTTGTTGTTTTTATCTGGTACATAAGATGCAGTTGACCAAGAAGTGAATAGCTGATTCATTACCGATGCAAATTCATCTGCTTTTTTGTAGCGCTCATGTCTTTCTGGTAAGTATTGAAGACTGTGATTTTGGGCTTCAATATCTGTCATGGATGTGACTAAATTCCAACCCACACGGCCATGAGATAAGTAGTCTAGACTTAATAATTGACGAGAAGCGGTGAATGGATTTGAAAATGTACTCGATATTGTTGGCACTAATCCTATATGTGATGTAACTTGTGCAATAGCTGATAAGTTAATTATAGGATCAAACCAAAAAGCGGGCATAGTAGTATTATCACTTGCATTAAAGGCTTGATTATCTGCAAAAAAGACGATATCCAAAAGACCTTTTTCAGCTATTTGAGCTAAATGCTGATAATAAGATATGTTGCCGATATCCTCAATATTAGAATCTTTCATACGCCATGCCGCTTGATGATGACCACATCCGTACAGTAACACACCTATGTTAAGAAAGTGATTATTTGTCATATGAACACCTCATTAATTATTATCTTTTTGTAAAAAATACACAAACAATTAGTTCATTGTTAAACCACCGTCAACGGTAATATTTTGACCTGTTACGCCACGTGCTTCATCTGAAGCGAGATATACGACCATATTGGCTACATCTTGAGGTGATGTTACTTTTCTAAGAGGTGTAGTTTGAGCAATTAAATCAAATACTTCAGGTGTAGTGACTGCACTTGCATCAGTCGTTTTGAGTAATCCTCCAGAAACAACATTTGCTGTAATACCATATTGTCCAAGTTCTGCAGCAATATTACGAGTAAAGCCAATGAGACCTGCCTTTGCTGTTGTATACTCATGATAAGGTACGACTGGATTTTGATACAAATTGGTTCCAATGCTAACAATGCATCCACTTTGTTGTTCTATAAATTGTGGTATGACGCTTTGAGTCACATTAAATGCTCCTTTTAAAGTACCATTAAGTTGTTGTTGATAATCTTCCCAAGTTAAATCTTTAAACGATTTTTGCTGATTTGGATCAAATTTAAAATCAACAAGTGCATTATTAATGACTATATCTATTTTTCCAAAATGTTGTGTGGCAGTTTGAATCATTCGATTCACATCGTTTCTATCCGTCACATCAGCTTGAATAGCTATAGCCCTACTTTGATTATAATTTCTAATTAATTTTTCAGCTTTATCCTTATTTTGTTTGTAATTAACAACAACATTGTAGCCTTTTTCTAGTAAAGTTATTGCAATTTTAGCGCCTAATCCACGACTACTTCCTGTGATAATTGCAGTTTTTTTCATCTTCATGCCCCCAATATTTTTATTTGTATAAGAAAAAATGCACAACCTTCATGAGAAAAGTTGTGCATCCAAATCAATATATAAAGACAGAATGATAATTAGATGAGATTCAACACTTTCCTCCGCTAGTATAAGCTAGTTCAGGTTCAAAGGGTTTGGATGATATCCATCTCAGTTAAAAAACACCCCTAGTGCATATAATTCACTTATAGTATAAACATAGAATTTTTATAAAATATTGTCAACATTCTTAATAATAGCTATATCTGTTATTTTAATATTTGAGTAAAAGGTATATGAAATAACTTGTGAAAGTATACAAATATAAGCTCTAATTTTCTACAATTAGATATATTATCTCGTATCCACTTGTCGGTATGCTTTAATAACTTGAGCAATTTTATCAATGACTGGATCAAGGGAGTCTACGTCTTCGTGTATGTCATATTCATTAATATTAAGTCGAACAACAGGACATGCATTAAAATTGTTAATCCAATTTTCATACCGTTTAAATAGTTTTTTCCAATATTCTGGATCTGTATTGATTTCCATGTCACGTCCCCGCTGTTGAATACGATCAATTACTTCATCATAATCACATTCTAGATAAATCAGAACATCAGGCTTTGGAAAATAAGGTGTCATAACCATTGCATTAAATAATTCGTAATACGTGTGGTAGTCGTCAGCACTCATTGTTCCTTGTTCTTCGTGCATTTTTGCAAAAATATCCACATCTTCATAAATTGAACGATCTTGAACGAATCCGCCACCATACTCAAACATGCGTTTTTGTTCCTTAAAACGTTCAGCAAGAAAGTAAATTTGAAGATGAAAGCTCCAACGTTCAAAATTATGATAAAATTTATCTAAATAAGGATTATGGTCTACATTCTCAAAGGAAGTTTTAAAATTTAACTTGTCAGCAAGTGCTTGTGTTAACGTAGATTTACCAACCCCTACAGTGCCAGCAATGGTTATTACTGCATTTTGAGGAATACCATAATTATTCATCTTTATTTTCTCCAATCATAGGTTTTACTAAATTTAAAATATTTTGGTAATCGTAATCATTTTTAACGAAATCTTGTTGAGATGTATCAATTCGAATGACATTTGCACCGTCATTCTTTAATGATTCATAATAAGCAAGATAATCTTTTTTTAAAGTAAGTAAATAGTCATCTTCTATTTGAGATTCAAAGCTACGATTACGTTGTGCAATTCTAGATTTTAATACATCTAAATCAGCATCTAAAAAGATAATTGTATTTGGCATTTCGATATCTTCAGTTAAAATATCAAAAATACGACTGAATTTATCAAATTCTTTAGCATCTAAAGTATTTTTAGCAAAAATTTTATTTTTATGAATATGATAATCGCTAACTATACCTTGATTTAGCGACTCAATATCTCTAATCTGTTTATATCTGTTACATAAAAAGAACATTTCAGTTTGAAAACTCCACTTTTCTATATCATCATAAAAATCAGATAGAAATGGATTTTCATCAACAATTTCCTTCTCTTCATAAAAACCAAACGTCTTGCTTAAACGGTGAGCAAGAGAGGATTTACCAACACCTATAGGTCCTTCGATTGCAATAAATGGTTTATTCATAATCACTTCTCCAAATGTTAAGATAGACAATGAGTATTGTACCATAAGTGAGGTATTCCAACACATATGAAAAAAAATCATGATTACATGCGCTTAGCAATTAAAGAAGCACACAAAGCCAAAGCATTAGGAGAAGTTCCAATCGGAGCAGTTATTGTTAAAGAGGATCAAGTCATTGCACTTGCACATAATTTAAGGGAAACATTGCAGCAACCTACTGCCCACGCAGAGCACATAGCGATAGAACGGGCGTCAGAAGTTGTCGGCAGTTGGAGATTAGAAGAATGTACGTTGTATGTTACATTAGAGCCCTGTGTCATGTGTGCGGGCACTATTATTATGAGCCGTATTCCAAAGGTTGTGTACGGTGCTACTGATCCCAAAGGAGGATGTTCAGGAAGTCTTATGAATTTATTAGAACAACCGCAGTTTAATCATAGGGCAATCGTAGAAAAAGGAATTTTAGAAGAAGAGTGTGCAGAACTATTGAGAAGTTTTTTTAAGGAAATACGTGAAAAGAAAAAAGCAGAAAAACAGGGGAAGATACAAAAGGATATAAATTTGTTAAAATGATGTCGTACATAAATAAACGTATTTTTGAAGTCCAGTAAATCGTTAAAGATTGTGTGATAACATATAACAATGATGAAGTTAAGACACATGCTACACACATTAATTTTAAATCAATTAAAAAAATTCATATAGCATCACTTTAAAATAAGTGGAAACGAGGTCAACTAATGATAAAGCTAATAGCAACTGATATGGATGGAACATTACTTAACGCTGGTCATGAAATCACCACTATGAATCAAGAAGCGATAAAATTTGCGCAAGCGAACGGCATTACAGTAGTTATTGCAACTGGCAGAGCGTTTTACGAGGCACAAACACCTGTGGCTGAAACAGACTTAAAAGTACCTTACATATGTTTGAATGGTGCAGAAGTTCGTGATGAATCATTTAATATAACGAGTACATCGCATCTTAATCATGATTTAGTACACAAAATTACGACAGCACTTAAAAATAATCATATTTATTATCAAATTTACACAAACCGTGGCATATATACAGAAGATCCTAAACGTGATTTAGCAATCTATATAGATATTGCAGAACGTGCGGGTCAAAAAGCAGATGTAGCCAAGATACGAAATAATATACAAAAACGCATAGATAACGGTACTTTAAAAGTTGTAGATAATTATGATTCAATTGAAGATATTCCTGGAGAACTTATTATGAAGGTGTTAGCTTTTGATGCAGATTTAAGTAAAATCGACAAAGTGGGTCAAGCGTTAGCATCATCACCAAATTTAGCAGTATCCTCATCATCAAGAGGTAATCTAGAAATCACTCATTCAGACGCTCAAAAAGGCATTGCCTTATCAGCTATTGCTCATCAATTGGGTATAAATTTAACAGATGTGGTAGCAATAGGAGATAATTTAAATGATATTTCGATGCTAGAACGTGTAGGTTATCCAGTAGCAATGAATAATGCTACAGATGAAGTTAAACATATTGCTAAATATGTCACAGACACCAATGAAAATAGTGGAGTTGGAAAAGCAATCATGAAAATATTAAAAGAAGAAAATAATTTAGAGGTGTAAAATAATGAAAGGTTTAATTATTATAGGGAGTGCTCAAGTAGGGTCTCATACGAACGCTTTATCAAAATATTTAAAAGGTCAACTCGGCGAACATGATGTTGAGGTGGAAATCTTTGACCTAGCTGAGAAACCCATTCATCAATTGGATTTTGCTGGTACAACACAAGCAGTTGATGAAATTAAAAACAATGTCAAATCTTTACAGAGTAAAGCAATGGAAGCAGATTTCTTAATTTTAGGAACGCCAAATTATCATGGATCGTTTTCAGGTATTCTTAAAAATGCACTTGACCACCTTAATATGGACCATTTCAAAATGAAACCCGTGGGACTCATTTGTAACAGTGGAGGAATAGTAAGTTCAGAGCCATTATCACACTTGAGAATCATCGTACGTAGTTTACTTGGCATTGCTGTACCAACGCAAATTGCTACACATGACTCTGATTATGCTAAATTAGAAGATGGTACCTTATACTTAGAAGATAATGAATTTCAACTACGTGCAAAATTGTTCGTTGATCAAATTGTATCTTTCGTAACAAATAGTCCATATGAACACTTAAAATAATCATATTTTATGATTTGTTTTTATCAAACAATATCTTTAAATTAGCTCCCTTTGATGTTTTTAGTAAACATTAGAGGGAGTCTTTATATTTATCTCTTTAATAAAACATATACATTATTCCTGATATTTAACTTTAAAATATTCCATAAAACACTGTTACAGAAACGTGCATAATACTAATATGAAATACAATGGTTATTTATATTTTTATCATTTGAAATAGTTTGGTCACAATTTGTTTGATGAATATAGTAATAATTTCAATAGTTCATGTTATTAGAATTTTAAGAAATGTAGAGCAAATTAATTAACTATTTATTAAATGTTTGTTAACATGTTTAAAAAATATTGCAAAAAAGACTTATATACTATATTGTATTTTACTCTAGAAATGATTTTTACTTGAAAATTACATTGAAATAGTCAAAGATAAGGAGTTTTTATGATTAATAAAAAAAATAATTTACTAACTAAAAAGAAACCTATAGCAAATAAATCCAATAAATATGCAATTAGAAAATTCACAGTAGGTACAGCGTCTATTGTAATAGGTGCAACATTATTGTTTGGTTTAGGTCATAATGAGGCCAAAGCTGAGGAGAATACAGTACAAGACGTTAAAGATTCGAATACGGATGATGAATTATCAGATAGCAATGATCAGTCTAGTAATGAAGAAAAGAATGATGTAATCAATAATAGTCAGTCAATAAACACTGACGATGATAACCAAATAAATAAAAAAGAAGAAACGAATAGCAACGATGCCATAGAAAATCGCTCTAAAGATATAACACAGTCAACAACAAATGTAGATGAAAACGAAGCAACATTTTTACAAAAGACCCCTCAAGATAATACTCATATTAAAGAAGAAAAGGTAAAAGAACCCTCATCAGTCGAATCCTCAAATTCATCAATGGATACTGCCCAACAACCATCTCACACAACAATAAATAGAGAAGCATCTGTTCAAACAAGTGATAATGAAGAAAATTCACGCGTATCAGATTTTGCTAACTCTAAGATAAAAGAGAGTAACACTGAATCCAATAAAGAAGAGAATACTATAGAGCAACCTAACAAAGTAAGAGAAGATTCAATAACAAGTCAACCGTCTAGCTATAAAAATATAGATGAAAAAATTTCAAATCAAGATGAGTTATTAAATTTACCAATAAATGAATATGAAAATAAGGTTAGACCGTTATCTACAACATCTGCCCAACCATCGAGTAAGCGTGTAACCGTAAATCAATTAGCGGCAGAACAAGGTTCGAATGTTAATCATTTAATTAAAGTTACTGATCAAAGTATTACAGAAGGATATGATGATAGTGATGGTATTATTAAAGCACATGATGCTGAAAACTTAATCTATGATGTAACTTTTGAAGTAGATGATAAGGTGAAATCTGGTGATACGATGACAGTGAATATAGATAAGAATACAGTTCCATCAGATTTAACCGATAGTTTTGCAATACCAAAAATAAAAGATAATTCTGGAGAAATCATCGCTACAGGTACTTATGACAACACAAATAAACAAATTACCTACACTTTTACAGATTATGTAGATAAGTATGAAAATATTAAAGCGCACCTTAAATTAACATCATACATTGATAAATCAAAGGTTCCAAATAATAACACTAAGTTAGATTTAGAATATAAGACAGCCCTTTCATCAGTAAATAAAACAATTACGGTTGAATATCAAAAACCTAACGAAAATCGGACTGCTAACCTTCAAAGTATGTTCACAAACATAGATACGAAAAACCATACAGTTGAGCAAACGATTTATATTAACCCTCTTCGTTATTCAGCCAAAGAAACAAATGTAAATATTTCAGGGAATGGTGATGAAGGTTCAACAATTATCGACGATAGTACAATCATTAAAGTTTATAAGGTTGGAGATAATCAAAATTTACCAGATAGTAACAGAATTTATGATTACAGTGAATATGAAGATGTCACAAATGATGATTATGCCCAATTAGGAAATAATAATGACGTGAATATTAATTTTGGTAATATAGATTCACCATATATTATTAAAGTTATTAGTAAATATGACCCTAATAAGGACGATTACACGACGATACAGCAAACTGTGACAATGCAAACGACTATAAATGAGTATACTGGTGAGTTTAGAACAGCATCCTATGATAATACAATTGCTTTCTCTACAAGTTCAGGTCAAGGACAAGGTGACTTGCCTCCTGAAAAAACTTATAAAATCGGAGATTACGTATGGGAAGATGTAGATAAAGATGGTATTCAAAATACAAATGATAATGAAAAACCGCTTAGTAATGTATTGGTAACTTTGACGTATCCTGATGGAACTTCAAAATCAGTCAGAACAGATGAAGAGGGGAAATATCAATTTGATGGGTTAAAAAACGGATTGACTTATAAAATTACATTCGAAACACCGGAAGGATATACGCCGACGCTTAAACATTCAGGAACAAATCCTGCACTAGACTCAGAAGGCAATTCTGTATGGGTAACTATTAACGGACAAGACGATATGACTATTGATAGCGGATTTTATCAAACACCTAAATATAGCTTAGGGAACTATGTATGGTATGACACTAATAAAGATGGTATTCAAGGTGATGATGAAAAAGGAATCTCTGGAGTAAAAGTGACGTTAAAAGATGAAAACGGGAATATCATTAGTACAACAACAACTGATGAAAATGGAAAGTATCAATTCGATAATTTAAATAGTGGTAATTATATTGTTCATTTTGATAAACCTTCAGGTATGACTCAAACAACAACAGATTCTGGTGATGATGACGAACAGGATGCTGATGGGGAAGAAGTCCATGTAACAATTACTGATCATGATGACTTTAGTATAGATAATGGATACTATGATGACGAATCGGATTCAGACTCAGACAGTGACTCAGATTCCGATAGTGATTCAGATTCAGATAGCGACTCAGACTCAGATAGCGACTCAGACTCAGATAGCGACTCAGACTCAGATAGCGACTCAGATTCAGATAGCGATTCCGACTCAGACAGCGACTCAGATTCAGACAGTGACTCAGAC